>DRLW01000685.1 GCA_011375275.1 Bacteroidota bacterium | reverse complement strand
TCTTTTCTGGCACGTGCCCGAGTCTGGGAGATTCCGGTCTTCCCCTGCGGGGAAACCGGAATGACGGTTCTGGGGTAGACACGTGCTGTTGTCACCCGGTCTGGTTGAAAAAATGCAACCGTGCTGAGTTAAATGGATAACCAGTAGGGACAACGCCTAATCGTCTGTTCTTATTTGTCCGTTTCAGTATCGATGTTTGCAATCCGGCATCTCCCCCAAAGAAAAAACGGTTAGCGGCCGTCCCCGCCGGCCGGGTGGTTCAATTATACTTCTCCCCGCGGGAGATCCACTTGTCGATATCTTTCTCCGACCGGTCCGCAGGCAGACCAGGGTGAATCACCTGCGCGGTGCATTTTTCCGCTGCTTTGACCAGATCAGAATATGGCCCGCCTTTGGGGTCCTTGATGTAAGCTTTCTTATCCGCGTTGTAGGCAAAAATCTTTGGATTCAGATTGACGCATTCATCGCAGGATGTGCAGTTTTCCGTTTCGATCCAGGGTGCCATATATTCGCCGTTGCTCGCCGCTGAACCGGCATCCTCTGCCGCAGCGGCTGTCTCCGCGTCCGGGGCGGCCAGAGCGGGGCTGGCAAGCATTTCCAGGCCGGTGCCGTTGCCGCTGGCGAGCTGCAGCAGGCCGCTGGCGATATTTTGCACGACCTCTGTGCGAATGCGTTTTTCGATATCTTCCTGCGGCTCCCGGCTGGCATCCAGCCCGGCGATGGCACGCAGCATGATCCAGAAATCCAGCCTTTCCTGTGTGGAGTCCACAATCGTGCTCGACACGATCAGCCGGCCCAGGCGCTGCTTGCGATCCACGACCCAGATGTAGGGGAATCTGCCTTCGCGTTCATCCTCATCCATGGTGAGAAAATCAGCCAGAGGAACCATGCTGTCATTCCAGGTTTCTTCCGGAGCGTGGCGGAAGTGCTTGCGGAAGCGGGCTTCGGTGACGGCAAAGTCGGCAAAGGTCATCGGCAATTCCATGGTTTTTTCCCTGCCGCCCTCTTTGTACGTCAGGGTATAGCTCGGCCAGTCCTGGTCCAGCGCCGGGTTGCCTTCGAGATCAAAGCATTCCGCCGGCGTCTTGCCTTTGTCCGGGTTGTAGCGGAACAGGGGATAGGCGCGCGATTCCACCGCCAGCTTGGCCTGGTGCTGGCCCATGTCATCGCCGATGCCGTGCTCCGGCTGGCAGGAGGTGTACAGGTTGAACAGCGCCGGCCGTTTTGCCATCAGGCCTTCGACAAAGCCCTGGATCATGTGGCTCGGATTCGCCAGCGTGCTCTGCATGACGTATGTGGTGCGGTGCGCCATGCCGATCAGGCCGATCTCCTTGCGCACTTCCTCCTTGCCCTTGAACGCTTTGCCGAACTGGGCCATATCTGAAACCTGGCCGTGGAAACCGGAAGTACAGGCCTGCCCGCCGGTGTTGGAATACACCTGCGTATCCACAACGATGACTTTGATCGGCTTGCCGGACATCATCATGCGCGACAGATTCTGGAAGCCGATGTCGTACATGGCGCCGTCGCCGCCCAGGGCAACCACCGGCGGGCACAGCAGCCACTCTTCATCGCTGAATTCGCGCCAGTTGAAATATTTGAAATACGGCTCATGCTCTTCCGGTTTGTATTTGCCCTCCAGCTCAAGCTCGGCCATGCGGATGGCTTTGAAACCCTCGGCCATTTTCGCCATGTGGCCTTCGAAAATTCCCATCGCCATCGAGGGCGAGTCCTGGAACAGATGGTTGGCCCATGGGAATGGGTACGGATTGAATGGCCATGTGCTGCCCCAGACCGAGGTACATCCGGTGGCGTTGAGCATGCCCATGGCTGCCCGCCCGCGCCCGGTCGTGCCTTCGGTGTATTTCCAGCGCAGGTTTTTCAGCCTGGCGATGAGCTGGGTCACCCGCCGCAGCCAGTCTTCATCGATCGGCTCCGAGCCGCGCAACCGCTCCATCTTGCCGGCGATCGCAGCCAGGGTCAGGTCGGAGTCGTGCAGCTCCTCGACGATTTTCTCCATCGCCGAAGAATCGCTGACATCCATGCTCTGCACCAGCCGGAGCTGGATGTGTTTTTCCAGCTTCTCGATCAGTTCCGTGAGATACGCCACATGCTTCTCGATGCGCGGCTGCATCAGCGATTCGACCGTGGCTGTGAACAGATGGATGACGGTTTTTTCCGAGCATCCCAGGCAGGCGCCGTCGCCGCTCATCAGCGACTGGTAGGCATCTTTGTTGAGCAGAATGGTCTCCAGCGCTCCGATGCCTTCTTCGAGGTCATCGACGCGGATATATTTTTTCGGCGTGTTGGGCAGATCGAGCCAGAAATCCCAGTTTTTGCGCAGTGTGGCAATGCTGTCCTCGGTCTGGGTTACCGGCCGCAGGGCATCGTCATTACACACCTCGACGCACTCCATGCAGCCCTTGCAGGTGTAGGGGTTGACCGTGATGCTGAGCAGGCCGCCGCTGTTTTTCTCCTTTTTCTCCATCACCGTATAGTGAGGCCGGGTCAGGGCAAAGTGGAAATCCCCCAGCTCCTCTTCGAACAGGCGGAACTCCTTCTGCAGCGTTTTCATCTCCTCGCCCTGCAGCTCGCTGGCTGCAAGGGTATTTTTGATCGCCTGGTCCATCAGCGCACTCACCGAAGCCGATTCATCGGATTCGTCGAAAAGCTCGCGCAGTTTGCTCTCCATCACCCGGACAGCACGGGGGAGATGTTTGAGGCTGTGGCCGTGTTTTTTGACACGCTGAACCACTGTATCCAGCACCTGGCCGACTTCATTGACCAGCCCGGGAATGGCCGTGTCCGGACAGACGGTGTAGCAGTTGCCGCAGGCGGTGCAGTTCTCCGGAATCCATTGCGGATGCTCGAAACGGATGCCGGTCATATCCCGGAACACGCCGGTGACCGCCGGCATGACGCTCAGCCCGATGAAGGGATCGGTGATATTGTCATTGCCGTGGCCGGTGGCGTAAAAATTACCGGTCTGCTCCCAGAAACGGTGGATGTCGCTCAGCGGTGCTTTGCTCTGGGGCTGTTTTTTCAGCATCACCGGCAGGGGCGGCTCTTTGTATTCGATCATAGCCTTGCCATCGCCGGAGCCGGCGGTCTTTTCCGTGATTTCGCGAATCTCATCAAAACCCCGGCGCACGACGCGCAGGTTATCCTCAACCACACGGGCACCTTTGTCGCCGAATTTGTGCCGCAGTTGCTCCTCGATGGCGGCAAAGAGTTTTTCCTCGGTCAGGCCTTTTTGCTGCATCACCGGTGAGGCGGCAAAGAAGGCGCCCTGAAAGGCGATCCCCTGCATGCGGAACTGCAGCTCGGGGTCTGAGGCTTCCTCACGTGCGATTTTGAACGCATCGATGTAAAACAGCCGGATTTCATTTTTGATGATCAACTTCTGGTAGTGCTCCGGGAAAGAAGCCCAGACAGCTTCCGGTGTTTCGAGATCGCTTTGGATGATGAACACGCCGCCCTTTTTCAGGCCGGAAAGGGCGTTGGTGTGCTTGAGCACGTTCGGGTCCGGAGACAGCACCACATCGACATAGTGGTATTCACAGTTGATGCGGATCGGCTCCGGAGCGGCTGAGAGGTAGTAGGTCGTCGGCTGGCCTTTTTTTTCGGAACCGTACTTGGGATTGGCTTTGATGTGATAGCCGAGCAGATCGAACAGGGTCATGGCCAGGTTTTTCCCGGTAGTGATCGCTCCCCAGCCACCCACGGAATGAAAGCGAACGGTGATGCTGTCCTCGGGCATCAGGTTCGGGTTTTCGCTGCCGCGCAGGGAGAGCTCTTTGATCTCCGGATAGGCATCGAGGATGTTCTGCTGGTGCAGCTCCTGTTTGGGTGTGTAGGGATTTTCGCGGATGAAATCGATGGACAGATAGAAGCGTTTGCGCATCTTGCCGTCTGGCAGCATATTTTCCACCGCTGCGATCAGGCCCTCGGGCTGCAGGTCACGGCTGCCCATGCCGAAGGAACCGGAGTAGATTGGCGGGGCATCGCTTTCTTTTTTCCAGACATCGTAATCCGGCCAGGGCAGGTCTTTTTTCGCCACACCGTTTTCGAGACATTTGCTGATGGCCGCGCGGATCTCGCGCACCATGGGCAGGTCTTCAGCCAGTGGCTGGTCCAGCCGTTCGAGCACGGCAACGCCTTTCTTGCCCTTGATCAGCTTGCCGAGTAGGTCGCCGGGAAAGGGGCGGAACATGGTCATATTGATAACGCCGACCTTCAGGCCGCGGGTTTCGCGCAGATAATCGGTGACTGCCTCAGCACTGGGGATCACACTGCCCTGGCCGATGATGAGATAGTCCGCATCCTCGATCCGGTAGCTCCAGATGCGGCCATAGCGCCTGCCGGTGAGCTGATAAAACTCTTCAAAAGCCTGCTCTGCCAGCTCCTGCACATGGTCAAAGAAAAACGGCCGTTGTGCCGCCACGCTCTGCATATAGGAATCCTGATTTTGCACAATCCCGGCCATCATCGGATTATCGACATCCCACAGCTCGGGGATGCGCCGCCGGGTTTCGCCGTAGATCAGCCTTTGCGCCGGCGTCGGTGTTTTGATGATATCATCCGGACGGCCGAGATATTCCTCGATCAGTTCGCGTTCCGGCACCAGCAGGGATTCGATCAGGTGGGTGGTGAGAAAGCCATCCTGGGCCACGATGCCGGGCGTCAGCGCCAGCTCGGCGATGCGGTGCGCTATGATGTTCAGATCAGCAGCTTCCTGGGCGTTTTTGGCAAAAAGCTGGAAAAAACCGGTGTCGTCAACAGCGTGGTAATCGTCGTGTCCGGCGTGCACGTTCAGGGTCGATTTGGTCATGGCGCGCGCGCCGATGTTGAGGACATAGGTCAGCCGCTTGCCCACAGCGGCGTACAGGGATTCGTGCATATAGGCGATGCCCTGCCCGGACGAGAAATTGGCTGCGCGCAGCCCGCTCATGGCCAGCCCGGCTGTCACTGCAGCGGCCGCGTGTTCCCCCTCGGGTTCGATGAAAATCAGCGGCCGGCCAGAAATATTGATATGGCCTTTGGCCGTTTCCTCAGCCCAGTACTCTCCCATCTGCGTCGATGGGGTGATGGGATAGGCCCCGGCTGCGTCGGATGATTCCCGCTCGCACATGATGACGGCGGTGTTGCCGTCCATTGCGGCACGCGTGCCGGGATACTTGAAGGGTTTGTTTTGCTTAGCCATGGTCACCGTCCTTCTTTCTTGACCTGAAAATTGATGAATGTTGTATCAACCGGAC
>DRLW01000684.1 GCA_011375275.1 Bacteroidota bacterium | reverse complement strand
CAAAGCCAAATCCGATGTTCGATCCCGACATGCAGAAAGAAGGTATCACCTGTGCCACCTGCCATGTTCGCCTGGACAAAGAAACCGGCAAAAGCTATGTCATCGGTCCGAAGGGCAGCAAGAATGCCCCACACCCACTGAAGCAGGACAGGGAATTTCTGCACAACCTCTGCCAGCGCTGCCACAACCCGCAGGGAGAAGCCATCACGCCAAATTTGATCTGCTGGTTCGAGACGACCAAAGAAGTTACCGAAGCAGCGCAGGAGATCATCGAAAAATTCGGCGGTCCTCAGGATTGTGTCACCTGCCACATGCCGGAAACCGAACGCCTGGTTGCGGACGCCTATCCGCAACTGCCCGCCAAGAAGACACGCCAGCACCACTGGGCCGGCAGCGGTGTACCCAAGTGGTACGACGGTTTCGACACTCTGCTGGATCGAGGCTATCACCCGGGGCTCAAAGTTTCAGTCGCGCAGCCGGTCTTCCACCAAAAGGACTCTCTGCACCTTGCCATCACGATGAAAAACGAGCGTGCCGGCCATTATCTGCCGACCGGGGATCCGGAGCGGTTTATTCTCGCCGTCGTCAAGTTACTGGATAGTTCGGGCGCAGTCATCGCACGCGACAGCTACCGCATCGGACAAACCTGGCTGTGGAGTCCGGCGCGTAAAATCGCTGATAACAGGCTGAAGTTTGGTGAATCTGTGACGTGGCAGCCGCGCCTGCCCTTACCACAGCGCGGGGCGATGAAGGGCACTCTCGTGGTGACCATCTACCATGTCCGCCTGTCATCGAAATCAGCAGAGCATATCATGAGCGCCCGCAATGTCAATGAGCGCTATCTCGAAAATGGTGATGAGCTGGTGCGCAATGCAGATAAATACTATCCCTTTGCCGCAGTGATCTATCAGGAGAAAATCAAACTGCCGGGATTTCAGCGCACCGTGCTCTCGCCGCAGGAACTGATTGAGCTTTCAAAGGCGGAACGTGACAAACCGCTGGACGAACGCGAATATTGAACAGAACGTTCATCAGGATTTATTAACACAAATTGATAATACTCGCTGGGTGCGGTCGGAGCAGGCGGGGTCTCGCTTCGCCCGGGTGTTGCCGCAGGAGCGGTGTGACGAGAAGGTTTGCGGCGTCATTCCGGCCGGGCGAAGCGCAGAGCCGGAATCTCCCCGGTATGGGTGCGGGGTCGGGATAGGCGCTATCTCATTTCGCCTGTGGTACGGCCGCGGGAGCGGCGACAGGGACGTCACACTGCAGGAGCGGTGTACGAGATAATAAACTCACAAAACAATCAAGGTAACACAAAAAAAGGGAAAGGCTATGCGAAGGAAAAATCTGACATTCGCAATTCTGGGCCTGACTCTGGCCCTGATGACGAGCAGTTGCAGCAGCAACCCATCCTCGCCCGATGATGCGAACGCTCTGAAAGCCCTCGCAGGCACATGGAAAGCTACGGAGGTAATCTACACCAGCAAGGCTGACTCGACAGTGTCTGAAAATATACTTGAAACGATGGGATTTGAGTACACCATGACCATCAAAGCCGACGGCTCGTACACGGTCACGACCAAATTCCAGGGTCAGACGTTTAACTTTAGCGGTAACTTCAACGAGGAGGAAGACGGCGGTATCGGCTCGGATGAGCCCAATATGACCGTAACTGTTAGTGGCAATACTCTAACGATGATCGACACGGATACCAGCTGGGATTTTGACAAAGACGGCACAGAAGAGCCAGCCATTCTCAAGATGGTTTTTGTCAGACAATAAGCTGCAGTCCTTCAGGCTGCAATTTTACTACACAGCGGGCACTTCTGCGGATCGTGATTGCGAGCCGGACAGTATTCACGGCCAAAGTAGATGATCTGCAGGTGCAGCTTATTCCAGTGTTCTTTCGGGAAAATCCGTTTCAGATCACGCTCGGTCTGTACCACGGATTTTCCCGAGGACAAGCCCCAGCGTGCGGCCAGGCGGTGGATGTGGGTATCGACCGGGAAGGCGGGAATACCGAAAGCCTGTGCCATAACCACCGAGGCGGTTTTATGACCGACGCCGGGCAGTGCTTCCAGCTCTTCGAAACTCTGCGGGACCCTGGAAGCGTGTTTCTCTACCAGAATTTTCGCCAGTCCACGCAGGGCTTTGGCCTTGCTCGGTGCCAGCCCGCAGGGCTTGATAATCTGTAAAATCTCCTCTTCTGTCATTTGCGACAGCTTTTCCGGGTCAGGGGCGCGTTCAAACAGCTCCGGTGTCACGCGATTGACCATCGCATCCGTCGTCTGTGCAGAGAGCACAACAGAGACCAGCAACGTAAACGGATCAGAATGGTGCAAAGGGATGGGCGGCTGCGGATAGAGCTCATCCAGAGTTTTCATGATCAGACGCGCTTTTTCGGCTTCAGACATCGCGGGCTCCACAGTAAGGATTCAGGTCATTTTTCAGAGCCAGAAATATAAAACCTGCTGGTGCGGAAAACAACCTAAATCCATACGCGAAATTTGCTGCAGTCGTGTTCCCTCGGCTGGATGCCGCACAACAGGCACTTACCGGGATCGCGCTGCTGGGGCTTTTGTGCCGTATTTTCATTCTGATCATCAACGCCCTGCTCACCTGAGCCGTTTCCCTCGACAGGCTGATCTGTATAGTGATATATCGCGCGTTCTTCATCAAAACGCTTGATGACGATAACATCCGGGATGGATTCACTCTCCCCGCTCGGGAACGCATCAGCATATTGATCCGCAGAGCTCTGATCATATTCCTTAGCAAAGTAATGTTTTCTGCGGCTTTTATCAGTCCAGTAAAAACGGAACGTCTTATTAACTCCAATTTCTTTGTGATAGTCGTTGAGGAACTGCCACAAAGCGCGTGCATAAGCAAACCAATGTTTGCGTGATTCCGGATCTCCATACGGAAGGATGCGGATCATGTGCACGGGATATGGAATGCGTTTGGACTCAGAGCCTGTCTCAGATGTATTGACAACATTACCGAATATCCGGCTCATGGAATAATAAGTATTCTTACAGTTCATATCTGCCAGATAACTGATATTGATCGCCTTGTCGCTGCCCCCTAAATCCTTGTGTTCCAGCCTGAAAACAAAAGCATTGAATATCATGGCCAGAAGACCGGGCTGATATTCCCCATCACAGCAGCAGAAAACACGGGCAAAGTGAGCATCGGCTTTCGGCAACAGGTTCTCATCAGCCTCACTGACATCAGGACAGCAGCGATAATTCCGGGCATGCATCAACTCTTCATTCCTCCCGCTCTTAACATAGTCGCGTAAGCGGATATCATTGCTTGCAACGACCCAATCCTGGTATGCGGCGATACGGCATCCGTTCATACCCGGACACGCTTTTTGCTTTGTCTCCTCCGTAGTTTTTTCTGATTTTTCCTTGCCGTACAGTGACTGATAAAAGTCAGACGTTGTGTTTTTGTTCTTATTCTTATCCTTACCCCATGTTGTTCTGTCCAGAATTTCCGGAACAACCGCCGGATTGGGTTCGCGGTAGTCTCTTTTATACGCTTCAAAATAATTCTGACTGAAAGCCCAGCTCACGGCCTGAGTATTATCAAACTTTTCATCGACATATTTATTCCCATCCGTGGTATAAATTCGTTTGACGACCGGCGCCAGAGACTTGTCAGAGGTTGAAATTAATTCATCATATTGTTTGGGTGTGAATTCAGTCAATGCCGCATATCCACTGATGATAATCCCGTTTTGTTCATAGTTCAGGGTCATGTTCTGCAGATACTGAAAAGTCGGAAGATGCATCGCGATATCCCTGGTGTAGTCCACCCCATTATTGCCACTCTCCCAAATCTTTTCGATGGCTTCACCGCTGTAATACTTTTTCCTGGTGTCATTCCCATCCCGCCTATTTCCTTCCATTCCATTTGCAGAATCTTGTTGCTGCCCGGACGGGTCGGTCCGAAAATCGACCCCTGCCAGCCGGGCCAGAAGTTCAGCGAGTCCGCCCGGCTTATTGGGATAGCAGGCATTGATTTCGACGTACTGGCACAGATCAGATTTATCATGGTCGGTTTTCTTATGCTCTTCCATGCGCTCAAAGCATGAGCTTGCGCCGACGATGACCTCTTCAGGGTCAGAAAGCAGATCGCTGATACTCTCTCCGACCAGCTCTTTGCTGAAGCGGTTAAAAAATGAGTGCACAGGGTAGCCGCTGTCAGCAGGCATATCGTTGTTGAGCATGCACATGGCGTTATAAAACTTCATGGCATCGCCCAGGGTTACGGTCTCAACTGTGTCCCCGGAGGAAGAAGTCAACATCATCATCGGCAGAAAGTACTCGTCCTCTTTTCTGTTCTTGATTCTTTCGAGCGCGCGCACGATCCTCGCCAGAATCCAGGGCTGGTGTTCGCTGTTGCTATGAAAAAGAACGATAATATCCGGTGAATATTTTTCCAGAATCTGTTCGACCACGGCGATATCCCTGCCGTTGATGATGCGAAGTGGGATTTTATAGTTCAGATCAGACTTACTGGGAGAAATGTCCGGATATCGTGCACCGGAGATGAAAGATGATGGAGTATATTTATCAAAATAGGTATCATGCATTTTTAAGACAATATCTTTCAATCGTGGATACATATACTGCTGCTTTTCATCGATGACCAGATAAGCCATATTGTTCTTAAAAAAACCATCCCTTTGTTCTTTTTCCAGCAACAAATGCGCCCACAGCGTTTCGAGGATGTACTGGTTGGATTTATTATTCCCGACGAATAGTATTTTTGGCAGTACTTTAGGTTTAGATAAAATTGCGCTCCGTTTTCTCACCATGGCAAGCAGGTGAAATCCCAGAGTGATGCCACGCGCATGCTCAGGATAGATGGTTGCAATCTTTTTGTGGCGAGTCTGATAGGTATAATAAGCAATCTGATCACTTCGGGGCACGACGATAATCGCGGGTGTATCTGTTTCATAAGCATAACGATAGATCGTTTGCACCTTTTCAGCGTCAGCCACGGTGGAAATAATCTGATCAGCTCTGTCGATATTGGCCCTCGATAGAGTGAACGCTTCCGCTGCATCACCAACGATCATCGGCACCAGAACACGGGTAAATGCCTTTATTTTATCTCCCTTGGCATCTCTGGTAATTATCTGCTTCTGCAGCGCTTCGACAACGCCATATTCCCCCTGAAGCTGACTGGTGCTCGAGAAAGCAATTTTGCTGCGGTCTTTTTCCACGATGAGAATGCGCAGGGCCATCTTT
>DRLW01000683.1 GCA_011375275.1 Bacteroidota bacterium | reverse complement strand
GCCAATCGCACCGGGGGTGGGCACGAGCATGATCACCATGAAGACCATCCACTGCAACAGCAGAAACGCCATCGGCTCGGGTGAAAGTCCCATGCCAGCGGCAATAGCTGTAAAGACACTGTAGCGCATACCCCACTGAATTGCCGCGAGCACGACATTGATGATAAAAAAACGTTTTCCACCACGCGAGATGAGTTTGAAGGCCAGAGTGAAATCATGTGCGCTTTTGCTGAAGTGCCGGCTGACAAAGGAGTGCAGGCGTGAAGCGCGCAGCCGGCGACGGATGCGCACGCGCAGCCGGGGTGTTTTGCGCAGGAATAACGTGATCAGCACACCAGCTCCGGCAAGAGCCGCAAGGCCATACAACAGGCGAATATCCGCCAGCTTTGTCAGCAGCGGCAGGATGCTCATTCCCTCCGGTGCAAAAAAGAGCCAACCGGCTGGAACGAAAACCATCATCATGACATACTCCTCGATGGAGCCTATCATGGCCAGGGATGCGGCCAGCCCGGGATTTACTTTGTGAAAAATCAATATCCCGATTTTGGCATAGCCACCGCCGACCGCTGTGGGGGTGGTAATACTGGCCACGTCGCTGGCGACGACAGCCTCGGCAAGCTGGCGTGTGGAAAGGCGTAGGTTGAAAAAACGGTTCCAGACGTGCAGCCTCGCGACGGCAAAAATCCACGGCAGCAGAGAAAACAAGACCGCAACGCCCAGCCACGCGAAATCGATGCCTGCGATCACAGCGAGACTATGCCGGTCAGTATAAGCGAGGGTGTAGATGATGTTGCCGAGAACGGCCAGCGGCACCAGAATCAGGATCAGGCGAAAAGCCTGACGGAGAATCGCGGGTCTTTCCATAATTTGAAAAATGCCACAGTTCGATGGTTTTCGCTGCCACTCCGTGACGGTCAGACCAGCAGGTTGAGCGTGCAGCCTGAAAGAGAGCTTTCGGTAATCCCGCTGGCTAATACACGTGGCGTGCGTCCAGGAATAGAGCGGGATAAGTCGTCAGAGTGCCGTGCGAGAGTGATGGGGAGCATTTTTCTTTTTGTACATCGGGTGCTGCGCAGAAAGCTAAACTTTTAACCTGAAAATTCATAACTGCCTCTCGTCACACCGCTCCTGCGGCATGCCACAAGTGTAACGAAATACAGCAGCCTTCCATAGGCGCCCCCATACCGTTGGAATTCCGGAACGCCGGTGAAATTCGCGAGGTGCAGGCATGAGGCACGCTGAAGCGTGCACTACGAACACCCCTCTCGTGACAGCGCTCCTGTGGTATGGCACAAGCGTAACGATATCCCACTTGCCCTGAATGCCCGCACCCATCCCAGGGAAATCCCGGCACTTCGCTTCGCAAGGCTGGCATGTGACGCGCTGTGAAAGTTCTGCAGGTGTCACATAGGTGTGACATGTCTGGGGGTGGTGTGTCCCGTATGAGACGGCAGTGTGCCCGCGAGGGTACAAAAAATGAGCTCTTTTGCGCCTGCCTGGTGGCAATCTGGAAATGGCACAGGGGTTGCAAGAGTGGAAGGTAAGATCGTTGAATATTCTGCGGATATGCTGCAAAAATGTGGCACTTCCATTTCGCAGACACATCATGACCCGTAACAAAAAGGGGTAGATCATGCACCGACTGGCCCGATTTTTTTGTGCAACTGGATTGATTGCACTCGCCGCTGCTCTTGCCGCAGTGACGAAAAATGGCGATGGCCGGCAGACCGGCAGTTCCGTGCAGGTACAGTATGCGACGGATCTGCGGGTTCACCGCGCCAGCGAAGCCAACGCAGAATCCATGATTCACTTCCGGGTAGCCGACTTTTCTTTTGTTGACCTCTCGGTCACAGATCTCGCGGGCAACAGAGTGCGGACTCTGGTGTCCGAGCACCTCGCCGGCGGCAGCTATGAAATCCTCTGGTATGGCGAAACCGACCTTGCGGCGCCTCTTCCGGGCGGCATTTATCTCGTCGTGCTCGAAACCGAGGACGAACGCATCATCGCCAAAGCTTTCAAGGCGCGCAGCAGCGCCGGCCTGCCTGATTTTACCGAATAAAAAAAGGCAGAGCTGTGTCAGGCTCTGCCTTTTTTAATCCTGCATATTCTGGCCTCTGTGCAAACCGGCTGGACGAGCCATACATGCCTGCCAACCGCACGTCCGCAGCCTCACCCTCTAATCTTTCAATACAAACCCGCAACATAGTCCCCGTAGCCGTTATAGGGCAGCGTCGGAACACGTTTGCCACTGGGAATGATGCGCTCCGTCGCCTGGGACCAGCGCGGGTGGGGGACGCGGGGATCGACATTCGCCCAGAAATCATACTCATCCGGAACCAGTTGATTCCAGAAAGTCCGCGGTTGTTCACGCGTGAACTCGATGGAAACGATCGACTTGATACTTTTGAAACCATATTTCCACGGCACGATCAGCCGGATGGGGGCGCCGTGCTGGTTTGGCAGCGGGTGGCCATAGATACCCGTGACCAGCATGGTCAGCTCGTTCATGGCTTCGTCCATGCGCAGGCCCTCGAAATAGGGCCAGGGATACCAGCTCTGCGTGCGCTGGCCCGGGGCCTGTTTCGGATCGAGGAAAGTGACGAAGCGCATATATTTCGCCTGCGAGGTCGGCCTGGCCAGGTCGATAAATTTTTTCATCGGTATGCCGGTCCAGGGCACGGCCATGCTCCACGCTTCGACGCAGCGGAAGCGGTACAGTCTCTCTTCGACCGGCAGTTTGCGCAGCAAATCATCGACATCGATCGTGAAGGGTTTTTCTACTTCACCTCTGACCTCGATGCGCCACGGGCTGGTTTTGAAGTTTTTCGCCAGCTCATGCACGCGGTCTTTGTCGAGGGTAAATTCATAAAAGTTATTATATGTCGCCGCGACCTGCTCAGCCGTGAGCGGTCTGTCAAGGGTGAATTTTGCGTTCCGTGGCGCCGGGTAAATACCGCTGGTTTGCGGCCCGGAGGCGGCGGACAACCCGCGGCCGGACAGGCCGGAGAGCAGTCCCCACAACCCGAGTCCGCTGTAGCCCAGTTGCCGGATGAATCGGCGCCGGTCGAGATAAATGTCTTCGGGGGTGGCCTGCTGTTCAGGAATTTTCCAGCCCGGGGGAATGATGATATGTGCCATGATCAGGCTCCTGCAAAAGAGTGATGCTCCCGGCTGTATGCCCTGTCCCGTACTTCGGCGATGGAACAGGGGAAACAGAGGGAATCGGAATCGGCTTGCCACATAACGCTGTCAGCGTTGGGCAAGGTGCACGCCTTATTTCCGAACAGATCCTTCAGAAAGATACGACTCAGTGGCACAATAACCAGAAAAAAATGCCCTGTATTCCACCTCCCATGCAGAAAACACAACAGCCGCCGCGCCTTTTCTCCTGTCGTTGGTCGTGCTCCGTCTATCCCTGCCCATGGCGGGAGGTTGTGAAGAATTCAGGGCTGTGTGATAGCACCGGATTAGTGAGTTTCCAGGGTGGAAATCAGGTGCAGACCGGGGGAATCCGGCACCCTGGCTGCCAGGATAACCGCTTGACAATCGTACGATATTTTGATATATTGAACCTTTTCAAAATTACGGTTTTATCCCGGTTTTTGCCCCGGGTATCCAGTTAACTCAGCATGCCGGGCGTGGCTGATATCCCGTCATCTGTCATTCCGGCCAGGCGAAGCGCAGTGCCGGAATTTCCCCGCAATGAATGGATGCAGGCTTTCGGATTGGCCGCTCTTTCTCGTCAAATGCTGCATGGCCGGAATGAAACGTGACCTTTCTTTAAGGTGAATGAGGGGTTCTGGTTCGATGACAATTTTTGATAAAAAATAAGCTCAGCCTGCACTAGCAGGCTCCATGACAGATAGGTTTTCGCGATGAAAAAAGACGTCATTCGCTTGCGCAACATGGTTTTTCACGGGTATCACGGCGTCTGGGACGCGGAACAGCAAATCGGCCAGCGCTTTCAGGTCGATCTGGAAATTTACGGTGATATTTCCCCGGCAGGGCAGTCTGATCTGCTGAAAGATACAATCGATCTCTACGAAGTTCATCAGGTGGTTGAATCCATCGTCACAGGGCAGAAGTTCAAGCTTATCGAAGCGCTTGCTGAGCACATCGCCACAACGCTGATCGAGCGCTTTTCCGTGCCGGAGCTGATGGTGCGCGTGCGCAAGCCCAACTCTCCGATACGGGGGATCAGCGAAGGCATCGAGGTGGAAATTGTCCGGTCTGCCGAACACGTTTGAGCGGGTTTACTGCTCCATCGGCGCAAACCTCGGCGACCGGGAGCGCACCCTGGCAGCCTGTGTAGCAGAGCTGGACGCGATCGCCGAAAGCCGGGTCGTGCGCGTGTCTCCGTTGTACGAAACAGAGCCGGTGGGCGACATTCCGCAGCCCGATTTTCTCAACGCTGTCGTTGCGCTGGAAACCGGTCTGCAGCCCGAGCCTTTTTTTGATGCCTGCCTGCAGATAGAACAGCACTTCGGCAGAGAGCGCCGCGAGCGCTGGGGGCCGCGTACGCTGGATATCGATATCATCCTGTTTGGCCGGCGGCATGTGCAAACCGCCCGTCTGCAGATTCCGCATCCGCGTTTTTCCGAACGTTCGTTCGTGCTCATCCCCCTGGCAGACCTGGTACCCGACCTGACGCCGCCGGGGTTTTCCCTGCCTGTTGCCGAGCTCGCCGAACGTTGTACTGACCCGGCGCGGGTCATCAGATATAGCCCGGAATCTCAGGAATGGCTTTCCCAGAACCTGTAAAATAAGAGGACGAGATTGCGTCTGCAATACATCGCGGTTGAAGGCGTCATTGGCGCCGGCAAAACCAGTCTGGCTCATAAAATCGCCGAGCGCTTCGACGGCAGAATTCTGCTCGAGCAGCACGAAGCAAACCCGTTTCTGGCAGATTTTTACAAAGACCCTGCCCGCTTCGCCTTTCAGACGCAGCTCTTCTTTCTGCTCAGTCGTTTTCGCCAGCAGCAGGATATTCCGCAAGGCGATCTGTTTCACTCCCTGCTCGTGGCCGACTATATCTTTGCCAAAGACAGGATTTTTGCTTCGTTGACCCTCGAAGACCGCGAGATGTTTCTCTACGACAAGATCGCCGGACTGCTGGAAAAAGATATCGTCGTACCAGACCTGGTGATCTATCTGCAATCGAGCACCGAGCGCCTGATGGCCAACATCAGCAAACGCGGCCGCGAATATGAAATGCAGATGAGTGAAGACTACATCCGCAGCCTCAACGAAGCCTACAACCAGTTTTTTTTCAACTATACCCGTTCGCCGCTATTGGTCGTCAATGCCACGGAGATCGATTTCGTGCAAAATCAGGGCGATCTCGATGACCTGCTCGATCAGCTCAACCGGCCTATTTCAGGCGTACAGTATTATTATCCGAAAAAATAATATCATGTTTTTCAGAACCCTGCTCATCGGCTTGATTATTTATTTCGCCTATCAGAAATTGAAAAAATTTCTCTTTCCTCCCACTCCATCGCAAACCGTCAAGGGCAAGCGCAAAAAACGCCCGCTGGACATCGATGCCACAGAAATTGAAGACGCGCATTTCCGCGATATTTCCGATGACTCATCCAATAAATAGCTCCCGAAAGGATTGTCCCGCTTCGCTATGAAAACGTACTGGCGTATTCTGCGATATGTGCGAAATTACTGGTTTCATCTCGGGGCATCCCTGACCAGTATTCTGTTTTTCACCCTGTTCAGCAGCGCATCCCTGGTGGCGATCATTCCACTCCTGCAGGTGATTTTCCGTGCCGGCCGCATTCAGGGTGATGCTGGTCTCCCGCAGGTGGCGCCGGCGGCCGGGAATGAACTGGTGCAGACTATCGAGCGCTGGCGTGCTGCTGCCGAAGAATGGCTGCTATCCGGCGGCCAGGTCGATGCGCTGGAAAAGGTCTGCATCATGATCGTCGTGTTGATCGTTCTCAAAGGGTTGTTCGGGTATCTGCAGGCCTATTTCATGGCCTATGTCGAGCAGGCGGTCATGCGCGATATCCGCAACGATCTTTATCGGCACATCAACCGTCTCAGCCTGCCCTTTTTCAACCGCACCCGTACCGGCCAGCTCATTTCGCACATCACCAATGACGTCAATCTGGTGAACAACGGGGTTTCCGCGACCTTCGTTACCCTGATCAAAAATCCACTGCTGATTTTTGCCAACCTCGGGCTGGCGTTTTATCTGAGCTGGCAGTTGACGCTGGCCGCGCTGGTCATCCTGCCGGTCAGCTCGGTGATCATCGGCGGCATCGGTTTGCGCTTGCGCAAAGCCAGCACGCGCTCCCAGGAGAAAATGGCAGACGTCACCTCGATCCTGCAGGAAAGCATCGCCGGCATGCGCATCGTCAAGGCGTTTGCCATGGAACAGTTTGAAATCCGCCGCTTTATGCGCGAAACCGAGGCCTATTTTCGCACCCTTCTGCGCATCACGCGCGTGCGCAATCTCGCCTCACCGATCACCGAATCCCTCGGCGCGCTCGTCGGCGTCGGTATTCTCTGGGTCGGCGGCAAGCAGGTCATCGCCGGCAGTATCCTCGGCCCTGAGGAGTTCATCGCCTTTCTGGTGCTGATTTTTTCGCTCATGCAACCGCTGAAAGAGCTTTCCAGCGTGACAACGCGTTTGAACGAAGCACTGGCTGCTGGCGACAGGATTTTTGCTCTGCTCGATACCGAGCCGGACATCGTCGAAAAGCCCGGTGCGGTTGAGCTCGTGGCGTTTGAAAAGGAGATCGTTTTTGATAATGTGAATTTTGCCTATGAAAAGGGCAAGCCGGTGTTGCAGGATATTTCCTTCCGGGTGGACAAGGGACAGATACTCGCGCTGGTCGGGCCGAGCGGCGGTGGCAAATCTACTCTCGTCGATCTCATCCCGCGTTTTTATGAGCCGGATTCGGGCACGATCACCATCGATGGCACTGATATCCGCGAGGTCACTCTCGCCAGCCTGCGCGGGCTGATGGGCATCGTCACGCAGGAGACGATCCTGTTCAATGACACGATCCGCAACAACATCGCGTACGGGCTGGCCGATGTCGATGATGCACGGGTTGAGGAGGCGGCGCGGGTAGCCAATGCGCACCGTTTTATCCGCACCATGTCTGAAGGGTATGACACCATGATCGGTGAGCGCGGGGTGAAACTGTCCGGCGGCCAGCGCCAGCGCATCGCGATTGCCAGGGCGGTGCTGAAAAATCCGCCCATTCTGATTCTCGACGAGGCCACATCAGCGCTGGATACAGAATCCGAGCTGCTGGTGCAGGAAGCGATCGAAAGGCTGATGCAGAACCGCACGACATTTGTCATCGCCCATCGCCTGTCGACCATCTTGCATGCAGACCAGATTCTGGTGATTTCTTCCGGGCGGATCGTAGAGCGCGGCACGCACGAACAGTTGCTCGGGCTCGATGGTACATACAAGAATCTCTACAACATGCAGTTCCGGGCCTGAGTCTCGGGACAGGTCATGTATTCTGTGTACATAAAATTGGCGCCCAGGACGTACCGCGACATTCAAGTCGCGATGTACGATACATTTCGTAATTCCGGCTGCTTTAGTGGGGATGGCAGAGACGCGACATAAATGTCGCGATACGGGTAATGCCCAGGTTGTACCGCGACATTCATGCTTCGATGTAGGAAACATTTCG
>DRLW01000682.1 GCA_011375275.1 Bacteroidota bacterium | reverse complement strand
TTCAAAAAGCGCTACAACAATCGCATCGATTATGCTCTGAGCTGCCTGAACAAAGGGTTTGATTTTTCAAAAAAGGAAGTTTACGAGTTTGACCGGGAAAACAAGAGCTGGGCGAGAAGCACCACAGAACTGGATGAGTACTGGCGGCAGCGGGTGAAAAATGATGCCTTGAATCTTAAACTCGCCGGCAAAGAGTGGGATGATATCGTAGAGACTTTGACCAAGCGGTATGAAAACCAGCGGCGTGTCGTCAATCAGTATGACGGCGAAGATGTTTTTCAGCTTTATATGAATGCTTTTACCGAAGCCTTTGACCCGCACACGAACTACCTGTCTCCTTTTGATTCCGAAGGCTTCAAAATCCGAATGCAGCTCTCCCTGGAGGGGATCGGCGCTCAGTTGACGCGGGACTCGGAGTACACCAAAGTCGTCCGCATCATCCCGGGTGGTCCGGCGGATCGCAGCGGACAGCTCAAGGCAGAAGACCGTATCATCGGTGTCGGCCAGGGGGAAGACGGTGAAGTCGTCGATGTGGTGGGCTGGAAGCTCGATGATGTGGTCGATAAAATCAGAGGGAAAAAGGGCACGGTCGTCCGGCTCGAAATACTTCCTGCAGATGAGTCGCACCTGGGCACGACCAAAATTATCAGCCTTGTCCGCGACAAAGTCAAGCTCGAAGATGCAGCAGCCAAGAGTGATACCCTGCATCTGCGTCATCAGGGGAAAGAGTATGTCTTCGGTATCATCGAGTTGCAGTCATTTTATGCAGACATACAGGCACAAAGCCGTGGTGACCGCAACTACAGAAGCTGCAGCCGGGATGTGCGCAAACTTCTCAAAAAACTCCAGAGCCAGGACGTGGATGGTGTGATCATCGACCTGCGCAACAACGGCGGGGGTTCTCTTTCCGAGGCAATCAAGCTGTCCGGGCTTTTCATTCGCAAGGGCCCCGTCGTGCAGGTACGCAATTCCACCGGCTATATCGAAGTGAACAATGACCCGGACCCGGATGTCGCTTATGACGGCCCCCTCGCTGTTCTCGTCAATCGGTACAGTGCCTCGGCTTCAGAAATTTTCGCCGCAGCGATTCAGGATTATCAGCGCGGGGTCATCATCGGTTCGCAAACATACGGAAAAGGTACGGTACAGCACCTGCTGCCGATCGAGCGGTTTCTGCGCAACGAAACGGCAAAGCTCGGCCAGGTCAAGTTGACCATCGCGAAATTTTATCGCATCAATGGCGGTAGTACCCAGCACACGGGTGTGATTCCTGATATCCCTTTCCCCTCACGGTACAGTATCGAGCATGTCGGTGAGAGCGCTCGTAAAAATGCTCTGCCCTGGGATCAGATTGCGCCGGTGAGCTATTCCGCCTATGGCAATCTGAAAAAGGCTATCCCGCAGTTGCTGCAACAAAGCAAGCTGCGACAGGCAGAAAATATCGAGTTCAAGTTTCTGCGCGACGATTATCAGGAAAGCCAGAAAATGCGGGCAAGGACATTTATTTCCCTCAACGAGGCGGAAAGAAAGTCTGAACGCGACCGGGCAGAAAAAAAGCGGTTCATGCGGGAAAATGAACGCCGGAAACACCACGGGCTTCCCCCTCTCAAGGAAGGAGAAGATATCCCGAAGGATGAGGATCGCCAGGACCCCATGCTGCTGGAAAGTGCATACATCCTCGTCGATCTGCTCGCCTTTTCTGATGAGGGCCTGACAGGATATTTCCGATGACACAGTAACGGGCCAGGGTTCGCAGACACAGCCCTGTTCCTGGATGAGAAAAGGTTGATATGAAAAAGCCGGTCCACAGTGATCGGCTTTTTTATTCTGTTCGCGAGGGCAGTAACAGCGTAAACCATGTATGTGGGAATTATGCTGGATTTGCATGCCCGTAATTCGTACTATACCGGAAGTGATGTCCGCATTTCTGATGTTTTACCTGCACATCGATTTTTTCAGGCAAACCCAGGTGTATATCATGACCGGAGTTACAGAAATTTTGGAGTGATGATGAGAAAAATTCTCTTATTTGATATAGACGGTACGATATTGCTGACCGGTGGAGCCGGCAAACGCGCGATGAACCGTGCGTTTTATGATTTGTTCGGCATCGACAATGCCCTCGAGCATGTTCGCCTTTCGGGGATGACAGATCATTTGATCTATAAAAATGCCTGCCGGCAAAACGATGTGCCTTATACAGATGAGGAACACGAAGTTTTTCGCGATACCTATCTCGTCTATTTGCGCGAGGAAATCGATAAGCCTCATCCCGAGAAACGAGTCTTGCCCGGTGTCGAAGCCCTGCTCGAACGCCTCGATGGCATGCCACAGGCGGAACTCGGTCTGTTGACCGGAAATTACCAGCAGGGCGCCATGACCAAACTGGGTCATTTTGGGCTGGATCGATATTTTTCATTCGGTGCATACGGCGATGACAGCGACGACCGCGATCAGTTGTTGCCTTTTGCCATCAAACGTTTCGAAGCACGGAATGGAAACGCCAGTGTCAATAGCGAATCAGTATGGATTATCGGCGACACGCCTCGGGATATCTCATGCGCTCGCCCACATGGAGCAGATGTCCTCGCTGTTGCGACCGGCAACTATTCGGCAGAACAGTTGCGTTCAGAAAACCCGACGGCGCTTTTGCCTGACCTGCAGAATACAGAGCAGGTCATCGCCGTTTTGCTCGGCCAAAGCGTAGCCACGAACAAAGCTGAAAAATAGTAAATCTTTTTCGGAACAAACGGGCAGGTACGTGCGTTACATGCGATGAAAACACAAGATGCTTCACAGCCAAACGTCGTAACAGACTACGTTCCTTGTCGTTTTCCTTCCTCCTCAGAATCCCCGGATCATGTGGTGAGTGGTCCGGGGATTTTTATTTTCTTCTTGCACAAATCGCACAGATTTCAGACCTTCCCGAACATGGCCCGGGCGTGTCCCGTTGGCTGTGCTACAGTCATTCACCCATTTCAGGAGGTCGTAACATGAAAAGGATTTTTCTCTTCACAGCAGTCTCTCTTCTTTTTGGTAGTGCATCAGCTCTGTTGGCGCAGGATGCAGGCGCCGGTAGCCTCACTGTGGAACGTATGGTGATTGCCGAAAACGTCGTCGATCGTGAGCCTGAGGGCGACGGAACATCCTTTCCCGCGGGTACAGAAAAGCTCTATTGCTTCACCCATATCAAAGGTGCGCAGGAAGAAACAACCATAACCCATCGCTGGATGATGGGCGATTCCGTGATGGCTGAAGTTCAGTTGCCTGTCAAAAGTACCTCGTGGCGGACATGGAGTTCAAAGAATTTCGTTCCCGGATGGGCCGGGGAATGGAAGGTGCAGGTTCTGGATGGTGCCGGGAATGTTTTGAAAGAAACCTCGTTTGTTCTGCAAAAAGAAGAATAGAGTTCCAAAGAATTATTGAAAACCAAAATGCCACCACAGCCACCGATTTTCAGGCGGCTGTGGTGGCATTTTTTTAGCTTTTTCAAATCCGGAGAACTGCTGTCTTTTTGAGATGCCGGGGTGTACTGGTAAAATGGGCGAGTTTCAGGGGGCGATAAATTGAACACTACGAACGTTTTGTTCTGAGTTTGGCCAGGGTATCCGGTTAACTCAGCTAGCCGGTCCGGGTATGATACACTGGCGTAGCGCGACATATATGTCGCGTCTCCGCCTTGCGCACGGGGGTATGCTGAATAATGCAAAGTATCGTGTTTCGCGACATGAATGTCGCGGTACAGCCTGGGCGACCCGCAGGGTGCCCATATTGAAAATCAACCCACACGATTTGAGGAAGACCCCGAACTTGAATTGCCGCTGCGAATCCCTTTTTGGGCCTCTCGCAGTGCTCGCAGAGCCCGCAGAGTTTATCGGTAAAATAGGCGAGTTTCAGGGGGCGATAAATTGAACACTACGAACGTTTTGTCCTGAGTTTGGCCAGGGTATCCAGTTAACTCAGCTAACCGGCCTGGGTATGATACACTGGCGTAGCGCGACATTTATGTCGCGTCTCCGCCTTGCGCACAGGGGTATGCTGAATAATGCAAAGAATCGTGTTTCGCGACATGAATGTCGCGGTACAGCCTGGGCGACCCGCAGGGTGCCCATATTGAAAATCAACCCACACGATTTGAGGAAGCCCCCGCACTTGAAGTGCCGCTGCAAATCCCTTTTTTGGCCTCGCGCAGAGCTCGCTGAGCCCGCAGAGTTTTCCGGTTAAAACGGGCGAGTTTCTGGGTGCGATAGATTGTGCACAACTCGTACCTCGACATTTATGTCGCGTCACAGCCATCCCCCGACAGCATGCAGCATAATGCAAAGTATCGTACCGCGCGACATGAATGTCGCGGTACACAAGTTCGGTGTGCACGTCAACGTTCCGCTTCGGGGCAGCAAAATGTATCCCCGCGCATGGATCCCGCCGTAATTGCCACTGCCGCTGCATCCGCACCTTCCCCCCCTTTTGCCGTCAGGTGTGCTTTACGTGCTCAACCCACGCTTAGGGAATCTCGGATATCCAGCGGGCAATATCCTCGATCACCTTTACCGAAACATGTCCGGTCTTCTGATATTCTGCCGGTGTGCTGCGCCCGCTGCCGCTGATAAACAGGTGGTTGAGATCATCATACAGGATGAAGCGGGCGAGGGGATTTTGGCTCAATGCCTGCTTCCAGCCCTCGAAATCAGCAAGGGATACCTGATAATCCCGACCGCCCTGCAAAACCAGTACAGGCGCGGTGATTTCGCGTGCTGCAGCGCGAATGTCATAGGCCAGCAGATCCTGCCAGTAAGCCGGATGAAGACCGAGTGGTAACTCTTTGGCCGCGCTGTTATGGAGTGCGAGAGAATCCTGCAGCGTGGCGATCTGCTGTTGTAACTGGTCGAGTTTTTCCTGTTCCAACGGGCTGATCACACTATCGAGAGAGAAGATGTAGGTGTACTGTTCCTGCAGCAGAGAATAGAGAGGCCGTGTTGGCCCGGCCATGATAATAAAACCGGCGATCTTTTTATCGGCAGCCGCGATACGGGGGATGCTCATGCCACCGAGGCTGTGCCCGAGTACAAAAACTCTGCTGCTGTCTATGGCCGGATGAGCGCGCAGGAGCCTGACAGCGGCCAGGGCATCATCGATGACCTCTTGCTGCAGAGTGAGGGTTGCCGGGTCGAGCTCACGGCCGTGAACGAGGGTACGCTTGTCGTAGCGCAGAACTGCAATCCCCCGGCTTGCCAGTCCGAGTGCGATATCACGAAATACTTTGTTCCCGCCGATGGTTTCGTCGCGGTCATTGGGGCCGGAACCGTGCACGAGAACGACCGCCGGCACCGGCTCCTCAGTGCGGGGCAACGTGAGTGTCGCCGGAAGTATCCAGGGTTCTTTCCCGAAGGAGAGCTCTTTTTCTGTGTAGCGTTTGGGTTTGGCATAATCCGGCAGAGGGAAGGCAGGCGCATCTTGCAACGGGAGAAAAAACAGTCCGGAAATTTTCCCGTTTTGATCGAAAACAACCCTGCAGTCGAGACTTGTTTGGGCAAAAATACAGGCAACGTTAACCATGGTGTACGGCCCTTTAGCCTGGCTGAAGACCCGCCCCTGGCGCTGGAATTCACCTGTCTGCGCGATCAACCCCTGCCAGATCTGTTTCAGCTTTTCTTCAGGCAGTTGGGAGCGCATCGTGGCATCGAAGTGCTGCATGATGGCAGCATAATCACCTCTGGCAAGTTCGTTGACAAAAGAGCGGGCCTGTTTCTCGTAATTCAGGTTCTGGGCTGCTGCCGTACTGGTACTGAGAATCAGTAGGAACAAGAACCATCGACAGAGTGGTTTCATCGGTGTTACCCTCCGGTAAAGTGGGAGTTTTTCAACGTCAAAACAATATATGAAAACCGATTGATCGCATGCCAGTAATCAGTTGAAACCGTGCCTGCGGGGAAGCCGGCTCTCAGGTGGTTGGCAACGGTTGCCCGGTGTGAATTCTGTTGCGTTTGCATACGAAATAACTATCTTCACATCGGCTGGTTC
>DRLW01000681.1 GCA_011375275.1 Bacteroidota bacterium | reverse complement strand
TCAGGTTGGATTCGGCAGCCTGTCCTATTTTACCACAGCTTTCAAAAAGCAATTCGGGGTGTTGCCGTCGGAGGTTTGATGCCGGTGTACATCCTTTTTCTCGCGCAGAGTTTTTTTAGTTTTTCTCGTCACACCGCTCCTGCGGTGTGACGCCCCTGTTGCCGCTCCTGCGGCATGCACCAGCGCAGGGAGATACCGCTGGCCACAGGCACGCTGAAGCGTGCACTACAAACAGCTCATCTGGTCACACCGCTCTCCTGGGCTGCACGCCACCTTCCGCCCTCACCGTGTTATTCCGGTCGGAGCGCCGGAATTGCTCTGGCTCGCCAGATTCCGGCACCCGGGCGGCTTTGTGCCCAATCGCGTCGCAGCAACAAGCCGCATGCAGAGCGTCTGCGGTCTGATCGTGCCCATCTCCGGCAGCGAATACACCTCGGTAAAACGCCGCTCGCGCTTTCAGATTCTCCCTGCTCACAGGCAGCCATCCGGAGGCTGGAAAAAATCATCCTTATTTTAAAAAAAACGATGTTTTTTTGTAAGAGACTGCTTATAATTGGAGCTAAGAAAACAAGCGTTGACAAAATCTCGACCTATGCAGAGCTCGTTGCGCACTACGGGTTGTTGCATTCTGAGAATGTTCTGCTTTGTTTCATAACCACTTATCGGGAGTAGGAGCTCGCCAATCTGAAACACCTGATCTTCGACCAGAAGCACGAGGGCTTTGTCCCGGCTGACAGCAGAATCGGCCAGGGGACCATTTATGCTCTGAAGCGCTGGGACGAGCTGGTGCGCTATGTCGACTCAGGCAGGTCGAGAGATTGACAATAATCTCGTTGAAAAGCGAAGCTTGCAGGAAGTTGCAAACGCCATCGCCCAATGGCGCTGGGCGGAAAAACTACCTTTCCGCCGAACCGCACGAAAGAGCAGAACGGGCAACGATGCTGTACCCGCTGTTGACCAAGGACAAACAGTGAAGCATTGAGCCCTTGGCCCGGCTCCGAGATGTGCTCACCTGCATCGCGGACTATCCGCACAAAGACCTCGCCCAACCCTCCCACTAAACTGACCCCCGGAAGCCACAGAAAAAAACAAGCTGTAGTTTGCCGGACGGATACGATCACCCAAACTCACTAAATCATGGAGGAACTCGATGAAAAAACTCTTCAAAATTTATCCTTTCATTTTCACTCTGCTGTTCGTTGCAGTATCCGTCCTTCAGGCTCAGGGACCGTTGTGGCAACAAACCAACGGTCCTGAGGGCGGCCGTGTCAGCAGTCTTGAGATCACAGCAGATGGCACGATATACGCCGGTGCTTATGCCTCAGTACTCCGCTCAACCGATGGTGGCGAAAGCTGGGAAAACATCAATCAGGGGATTGACAATCCGCGGATCAACGACCTGCTGGTCACCCGCTCCGGTGAAGTCCTGGCTGCCACGACCAGCGGCGTTTTCAGCCTGGCGGGTGATGGTGTGAGCTGGGAAGAGAAAAATACCGGTCTGCAGACCGCGAGCATTTTAAAAATAGCAGAAAACAAGGCAGGAGATATCTGTATCGGTACGGTCAGCGGGGTTTACCGTCTGGTGGACGGAGATACGTGGGAGCTGCTCACAGGGGACGAACCTTCTGGCCCTATCTATTCTGTCGGCATCGATAATAACGGCAATATCTTCGCCGGTACGATCCAGAAAGGCATCTATCGTTATGCTGCCGGCGGCTCAGGATGGCAACCCTGGAATAACGGAATGGGCCGGGGCCGGAGTCTGGATATGGCTTTGAACGATGCCGGTGATTTGGCGGCCGCAACGAGCTCCGGCGTGTTCAAACTCAGCGACGGAGACAGCACCTGGCAGGATCTCAACGGCAACGGTTCACCCGGGAACACGACCTCGGTTTATTTCGATGCTGATGGAACGCTCTACGCTACAACCATTGGCAAAGTTATCGCTCGCTATAATTCGGGCACAGAAAACTGGGAGACGATCAACAACGGTATTTCTGCGAGCGAAGGCTGGGATATCATCTCTGACGGCAAGGGCGGTCTGTTGCTGGCAACGAGTCATGGCGTCCATCGTTCTGGTGATCAGGGGGGAAGCTGGCAACTGTCTGTTCGTAATATGATTGTTTCCACAGTCAACAGTATCGGCCGTTTCGAGAATGGTGTCATGCTCGCCGGCTCGAAGACAAACGGTCTCTACCGCAGCGAGGACAACGGCATGAACTGGCAGCTGATCGACGATGTCCTGCCCATGGGGCTGGTGAATGATCTCCTGATCGCTTCAGACGGTACGGCATACGTGGCGATGCTCACCCACGGCATGATGCGTTCCAGGGACGGGGGAGTAAGCTGGGAAAATGCCAACGATGGACTGCCCCCCGGCCATTATACTTATCTTGCAGAAAAAGACGGCATACTCTATGCGGGTAACCTGACCCGAGGTGTCTTTCGTTCACTGGACGGTGGCGATTCCTGGATGCCGATGAACAACGGCCTGACAAGAACGACGATGCGTGGCGTCGTTGACTCGCCGGGGGATTATGTGTTCGCAGGAGTATCGGCAGGCGGCGTGTTTCGTGCAGTGAGTGGCGATACGGTCTGGACTAACGTCACCAATAACCTGCCGTCTGCTTCAGTTAATACACTTGCCGTCAGTTCTTCGGGTGAAGTTTTTGTCAGCATCAGTGGCAAGGGTATATATCGCTCCAGCGACAACGGCGATAACTGGGAAGCAATCAACACAGGGCTGGGCAATACTACCATCGGCGTCATCGACTTCGCGCCGACAGGTGAGATTTTTCTCGGTTCGACGACTCGCGGACTCTACCTCTCCGAAGACAACGGCAATAGCTGGATAGATATTACCAGCGGCACATGGTCTTTCGGTTTTTTTGATTTTGAGTTCGGTCAGGATGGGCAGGTCTTTGTCGCCACTTCAGGCGCAGGCATTTTCACCAGTACTATTTCCCGCCTGACCACCTCGGTGGCAACACAGACCGGGGCCGTACCGTCTCTCTTCAGCCTGCAGCAGAACTATCCCAATCCGTTCAACCCCTCGACGACGATTCGTTTCTCGCTGCAGCAGGCAGGGCCTGTGACTCTGCGCATCTACGACGTCCGCGGCCGTGAAATAGCTTCTCTGCTCGGAAACCGGCAGGCTGCAGGAGAGCACAGCGTGGTCTGGAATGGTTTGGACCGCGACGGTCGTCCTGTTTCCAGCGGCACCTATTTTTATAAAATCGAAACCAGCTCACAAGTCAGTCCGGCGAAAAAAATGATCCTGTTGAAATAACCGGTACGATGCTGCAGCCGGCCCGGGAGTGTGCTGTGCCTCTGTGTACAGTGCACTCCTGAGCCTGGTATTTCCGTGTTGTGTCCCTTATGCGCAAAAACTTGTCCCGAGCCGGCAAGTATGTGGTTGGATTTATTGCTACGTTTTCCGGTTAACAGTCAATCCACCAAAATAAAAAGGGATACAATTATGAAAACCCATTTACATGTACTGAATTTTTTTCTGGTTTCTCTGCTCATGGTGACGCACACCATGGCGCAGGATCCTGTCTGGACGCCTCTCAACGGCCCGGAAGGCGGCACGAGCAAGACCATAGCTGTGGACAGTAACGGCGTCGTCTATGCCGGAAGCATACGAGGCGTGTTCCGCTCCGAAGACGGCGGCACGAGCTGGACAGCGCTGAATGATGGTATCGGCCCTTATATCATCAACAAACTTCTGGTAAGCCAGACCGGCGACGTTTTCGCAGCAACTTATGGCGGCGGTGTCTTTGTGCTCAGCAATGATGGCAGCACCTGGCTTCGCCGCAGCACCGGAATGATCAACACCTCGATGCAGGACCTGGTCGAAGATAGTGCGGGTGAGCTGTATGCCGCAACCACCAGCGGCGGCGTGCACAAATCGACCGACGCCGGCCAGAACTGGCAGGTGATGAACGAAGGTCTGCCGAAGCCGCAGAGCTTTGCAGTCGGCATCAGCAGCCGGGGCGACCTGTTCACCGCTACCTCGCGCGATGGGGTGTACCGCTATGCCGCAGGCGACAGCCTCTGGCGCTCAGTCAATGATGGCCTGGGGAGAGCCCGAGGGACTGACTTTACTCCCACCGGTGATGGCGATATGCTCCTGGCCACATCTCAGGGTACGTTCAAACTCAGCAGCGGGGACACCACGTGGCAGCGCCTGGACGGCGGGCAGAACAGAACTTACTTCACATCTATTTTGCTGCATGAAGACGGCACGATGTACGGCACCTCTCTGAGTGGCGGTGTGCTGCGCTTTGATGCCGTCAACAACGTGTGGGAAACTACAGGCAGCGGTCTGCAGACGTTCCGGGTCTGGGACATGGCCATCGCACCGGATGGTACTCAGTTCCTCGCTTCAGACAATGGCGTGTACCGATCAGAGGATGATGCTGCCACCTGGCTCCTGTTTACCGAGGGGTATGTCGTTTCGAAAGTCGTTGCTATGGCCGTCCATACCGAGGGCATCCTTTTCGCCGGAACAGAGGTCAGCGGTCTGTTTTTCAGCGACGATGAGGGGGTAACGTGGAAAAGAACCAGAGGCCTGAGCGGTAGCTTGACCCGGGCTGTAATGGTCACAGATGGTGGTACCGTCTGGGTCAGTTTTCAGGGTACAGGTGTGTTTCGTTCACAGGATAAAGGTTTGAGCTGGGAAAAAAGCGATAACGGGATCGCCTCAGCAATGGTCATTTCTCTGGCCGAGATCAACGGCATTCTCTACGCCGGCCACCAGGGCCGGGGCGTGTTTCGTTCGGAGGATGGCGGTGATACCTGGGAGGAAATGAGCGAAGGCCTGACCTCGAAAAACGTGCGCGCCGTTGCCGGTATGCCGGAAGGGAATCTGTACGCCGCAGTCTGGGGCGGTGGTATTTTTCGTCGCCAGCCGGCAGACACGGCCTGGACAGAGGTTAACAACGGGCTGGAAAGTATAAACCCGTACACACTCGCGATCAACAGCCAGGGGCATCTGTTCACCAGCTTAGCCGGCAAAGGTCTGTACCGCTCTAAAGACGGCGGTGAGAGCTGGCAGGAAGCGAACAATGGCATCAATGACAAAAGCATCTTCAGCATAGCCATAGCCCCGGGCGACGAAATTCTCATCGGTACGCTCAGCAACGGGGTATTCAGCTCAAAAGACAACGGCTACAACTGGGAGAACATGAAGAGCGGGCTGGAAGTTTACCGCATCAGCTCGGTTCTGTTCGGCACCAATGGCCGGGCCTATGCCGGCTCGTTCGGCTCCGGAATCTACAGCGGTGATTTCGCTGTGGTGACCAGTGTAGATCGCACGGGCAGCTCCGCCATACCCGGGGGCTTTACGTTGCAGCAGAACTATCCCAATCCGTTCAATCCCTCAACCTCGATCAGCTTCACTCTGGAGCAGTCTGACAGAGTCCGTCTGCGCATCTATGACAGCCTGGGCCGTGAGGTGGCCACACTCATCGACGGCTATCGGGCTGCAGGCTGGAATACGGTTGCCTGGAACGGGCGCAACACGCAGGGCCGGGTCGTGCCGAGCGGAACGTATTTCTACCAGCTCGAAACAGAGAACAGCGGCACGTTGGTGAGAAAAATGCTGTTGCTGAAATAACCTGCTGTACGATCCGCCATCCTGAGTTTTAAAGAAGGGAAGGCTGGTCAGTTTATGTGTGTCCCCGGGGATTGTGAAAAGCTATGCTGAGGGGATACCAGCAGATGGGGAAAGGCTTCGGCGATGCTTCAGGTTGAGCGAGCTGAAAGCCGGGGAAAATGTTCGGTTGCAGCATTCTGCCGGGGAGCCGAGCGCTCCTCTGCGGCCGCTTGTGAGGAAGACAGCATCAGGGAGGAAACAACAGCACGCTGCCGCAGCACCGGACTGCAGATGGCAGGCGATGAGGTCATGTCCGTAAGACTGTTTTTTGTGTTGATCATCAGGTTGTGTATGCCGTAACATAGCAGGAAATCAGCAGGGAAGGCAGGAAGCGGTCTGGCATCATCGTCCTGGCCGTGCTACACTCAGATGCGATCGGGTACAAAGCAAAAATCGCAGAGACTTGCTACCGCCAGGCAGCAGACCTCTGCGATTTTTCTGTTTCAGCCGAGATAATGGCCGGGAGGCGTTTTTTCCAGGTCTGAATCGATTGACCACGATACTTCGTTGCCGGGTAAGCCGGTGCCGCGTTCGAGCTCTTTTTCGATCAGCGACAGGGTGCTTTTGCCCAGCCCGCCGCGCATCTTCAAATTGCGCTCCTCTCGTATCCATTTGCGCAATTTCAACCGGTAGGATGCATCGAATAAAAAAGCGTCTCCGGAATGTTGCGGAAGTGGCAGCGGGTGTTGCTTGCGCGCTACCAGCTCAGCTACTTTTTGGCGCCGGGCATGCAGCAGGTTGGCCAGCTCGGAAAAAGCCTCCGCTTGATACGGTGTTGCAACGTGCTTTTCCATGATGGACCTCCATGTTTGTCCGTCTTTAAGTTTACGAAAAACATGGCAGTTACACAAGCGATCTTGCGTAATTGTCACACATGTGTAGAAAAAATACTATCGTGCTGCGAAGAGTGCGGCGGCGCCCCGGCCCTGAGACGGGTGAGAGACGGATCAGACGATCATTCTGATCAGGATATTGCCGATGCTGATCAGCACAGCGGCGATGAACGTCCAGCCCAGGCCGTCGATCTCGAAATCATCGATCAGCGCGTCGGTGAGCCAGAGCAGAAAAGCGTTGATGACCAGAGAAAATAAGCCCAGGGTCAGCAATTGCAGGGGGAAAAGCAAAATGGTGATGACCCAGAACAGCAGGAAATTCAACACACTGTACACAACGGCGACGAGCACCGCGACGCCGAAACTCTTTACCCGCACAGCCGGCAGAAATTCTGCGATGAGAAAGACAACCAGACTTCGCAGCAATAAGGTTAGAATTATACCCATAGTAATGTACTCCCTCTGTTAAGAATCTGATCCACAAAAAAATGACGAAAACCTGTGTTTGATGAAAAGTTCAGGGTTTTTCAAAAGAGGCCTTTACGCTGTTTTTTTTCGCTATGTTGCATGAAGGCGTTTTTTCCCCGAAATCCTCGGGCTGACCTGACATCCCTTACCCCAAGGGCCGTTGTAATAAAACGGGATTTTGTCTGCAGCAGCTTTTGTGCACTGCCGAATGCAGGACTCAAGTACGGTATTTCGCGGATAAAAGTAAAGCATATTCATCCTGCTAAGGGTGCAAAACTCCTTTCAACGACCGTATCGTGAATGGCGAAACGGGAGGCTGCGCCGGACAGCAGCGCACAGCTCACTTCCGTTTTTCCGCGAGCAGGTTGTTCAGGGCATAATAGCGGAACATGGCCATCATGCGCAGCGCCGGTTCATGGCGCCGGGTTCCGCTGTGTTTGTGCATCTGCGGGAAGTACCAGCTATCGCATGCATCGATGAACTCGGGCAGCCGGGCAAAATCTGCTCCAGTGCCGATACGGTAGTCGAGCTCCTGCATCTGGCTGAGCGGTTTGAAAAAATCATCAAAATGGCTGGGAATGAGATAACGCGGTTGCAGATTTTCCAGAGCAGCGATCAGGTTCTGCCTGTCCAGCCGGGAGGCGATGCCCTGTACCAGAATATCCACCGGGCCGATGTCCTGAGGATGGCGGTAAATCGGGGTTTCGCTGAACAGGATACGCAGGTTTTTATAGGTGATCAGCCATTGCAGCGTGGTGTTGAAGCGGGTTTTGAACGCCAGCATGCGTTTCGGCGTACCGTTGATGCGGCCATCGAGGAGCACGCCCGGCAGATGATCGTAGGACGGGTGATCTGAGGCGATGACGCTTATGGTGAACGCGCCGAAAGAACCGGCCGGCCAGACTTTTTGACCGTTCACCAGCTTCTGCGCGGCGGAAACATCCAGCGTGTGCATGCGTTCTGTTTGCGTGCCCACAGCAGCCGCAACGTTTGCATCACCGAGGACCACGGGATGATGGCCGGCGGCACGGGCGAGTTCGAGAAGCAGGGGAACGTCGAACACGTGGTCGTAATGGGCGTGAGAAACCAGCACAGCGCGAATCTTCCGGCGGCCCTCTTTCGGCAGCAACAGCCCGGAAACCAGTTGTGTGTCCGGCTGTAGTCGGGCAAACAGGGCCCGGGCCTGCAGGGCGGGGCGGGAAACAAAAGGATCGATCAGAATCGTGGTGCTGTCATCGCTGAGCTCGAAGCCGGCGACCCCGAGCCAGCGCAGGTACAGGCCAGCCGGCGGTTCCGGGCTCGCAGGTACGTCCGGCTCCGCCTGCTGCCGGCTGAGGGTGCTCCACTCGAGCATGATCCCTTTGCCGCCGTAGCCTGGTACCTGCCCGTGATCGATAGCCGGAACCGGGCGGCGCTGGGCAAAAACGGCAGCGCTTGTGAGCAGGATAAAAAGAAAGTTGCAAAAAGCTGTCTGTCTGTTCATGGCTTGAAAAATAATTTATTCCGCAGTGTTCCGCTCTGGAATGGATGCGGGTTTTCGGGGTAGGTGCTATCTCGCTGCGCTTGTGCACTGCCGCAGTAGCGGTGTGACGAGAGCGCCCTTGCCAGGTAGCTGAATTGGCAACAATTCAGGTGCCACAGGCTTTGACCGACCCGAATTCTTGCGAATTCGGCTACATTGTACGCCCCTTGCAGGTAGCTGAATTGGCAACAATTCAGGCATCCCATGCTTCGACCGGCCCGAATTCTTGCGAATTCGGTTACATTGTTCGCCCCTGAAGGTAGCTGAATTGGCAACAATTCAGGCATCCCATGCTTTGAACTCTAACCAGGCCTGGCTGCCGGCACCGGGCAGTGAGAAACGTTCTTTCGTCCGCCGTTACTTGACTGCCAGTTTCACATTCGTCATTTTACCCGACAAGCCGTGGTTTGTTTTTTTCACGGAGTACACATTGACAGGACGTGATTATGAAAATACCCCACCCGTTTTTTCGCCATCTGAATGACATCGTTATCCTCAGCACGATCGTCATCGGATTGTTCGGGGGAACCTGGTTTTTGAATACCCTCGATAAGCCCATCATCGGTGCTATTTTTTTTGCACTGGCGATCACCTCGTTTACTTATCGCTTTCTCGGCGGGATCGACAACAAAACGGAAGTCACCATCGGTGCGATCAAGGTGACCGGTACACTCGCTGCTATTTTCGGCTCGATCTGGATCATCGTCAAGCTGTCCGGTGCTGTCGTCGAGCTCGGCGACAAGCCCGTGGAATTTCATCCGGGCAAAATTTACTTTTTCGACCTCAACGGCGAGCCGATCGAACTCACCCTGCCGTTGTTTATCGACGGGGCTGCGGATACACTGCTCTTTCCTCGCCTGCCGCGGGATGGTTTTGACGGCGCCGCGCGTATCCTGCAGGTTGATGATGGTAAAATCCGCGTGCTCACACGCAAGGACTCCACTTCCCTCGGTTTCATCGATGAGCCACGCGATGCCCTCAGCCTGCGTCTGATGTCCAGTGAACATCTGCTCGCTATGGGCTATTATTACAGCCAGCGCGATTCAGCCGGCAAAAGACCGGACGCCAACCTCGCTGTCGATTTCCTGTTTCGCGTTTTGCGCGATTCCCGGGATCGCACGCTGCGCGAAAAGGCGCTGGCACGGCTATATTTTCTGCAGAATAAATTTCGCAGTGTCGATGATTTCGAGCTCTTCATTGCAGCGACGCGGGAGCTGCGTGAGGGTTACTACAAACATCTCGAGTTGGGAGATACATTTCTGACGCTGTCGAATCGTTTTGCTGTGGACGAGTTAGCCAATAAAAAGGCGGCGGTGGTCCATTATCTCATGTTTTTGCGCACAAGTCAGAGTAAAAGCTCGAATCGGCGCCGGGAAATACAAAATCTTATCATCGAGCTGGCAACGGTTTATCTGGCCAGGGACCCGTATATCGGCCCGCGCATGAGTGAGTTCAAAAAAACTGTCAAAAAGCACGATCGTATGCGCATCGCTACCTTCATCGACTCGCTCTCTGCTTCTGAAGACCTCGCAGGCAAGATTTAGCCCGGGAGATCCCGGCACGCTGCTTCTCTCCGGCCGGAATGATGCGGCAGGGGAGAAGCGCCCATTCCTGAGCTGGCTACAGCGATTCCTGACCGACTCGATTTCTGAACGGCATCTACATCGATTATGGAGAGTACCATGTCTGACAAATTATCCGGGGTCCCCATGCTGGCGCGCGTTGTACTCGCAGCCGGTTTGGTGCTGGCTATTTTTTTGGGTCTCGCTCAAAATGCACCGCCTGAGCCTGTAAGCGCTGATGCGCCGGCCGAGCACTTCTCCTCAGGCCGCGCCATGGCCATACTGCGCGTGCTTGCAGAAAAACCTCACCCTCTCGGCTCGGCCCGGCACCAGGCGCTGCGCGATACCTTGCTGAACAGACTGCGCGGTCTCGGGTTCGAAGTAGAGCTGCAACCCGCCCTTATCACCGGTCCGGGCCACAATCCGGCCATACGCATCAGCAATATCGTCGCGCGCAAGAAGGGCACGGATAGCAGCAAAGCGCTTTTGCTGATGGCACACTACGATGCCGTGCCCGGCTCTTACGGCGCCAGCGATGATGGTGCCGGTGTCGCCGCCATCCTCGAAACGCTTCGCGCCCTGAACCACGGACCTGCGCTGAAAAACGATCTCATCGTCCTTTTTACCGACGGTGAAGAGCTGGGTCTGGTCGGTGCGCGTGCTTTTGTGCAGCAGCACCCTCTTGCCGCTGAAACAGGACTGGTGCTCAACTTCGAAGCCCGGGGCAGCCACGGTGCTTCGCTGCTGTTCGAAACCAGTGAGAACAATGGCAGATTGGCCCGCGAATTTTCTCTTGCAGCGCCATACCCGGCGGGCAACTCCATGGCCATTGAAGTCTATAAGCGCATGCCGAATGATACGGACTTTTCTGTTTTCAAACAAGCCGGGATCCCCGGACTGAATTTCGCCTATGTGGACGGCCATGAACACTATCACACACCCTTTGATAACCTCGACACTATCAGTGAAGCCAGCCTCCAGCATCATGGCTCCTATGCGCTCTCCCTGACGCGTCATTTCGGCAATCTCGATTTGACCAAGCTTCCCGCACCCAATCAGGTTTATTTTACCCCGCTGCGTTTCCTGTTCGTCGTGTACAGCAATGGGCAGGCGCTTCTGCTCGTGCTCGTGGCCATGTTCATCTTCTTCGCCGCGCTGCGGTTAGGGTATGAAAAGGAGCTGATCAGCACACGGGGACTCATCACCGGGACAGCCGCTCTGCTGGCGACGGTTGTGCTGTCAGCGATGGTCTTTTATATGGTACAAGCCGGCATGAGCGCATGGTTGCCGCGGACGAAGTTTTATGATGTGCTCTCTGTGGAAAAATACATCTTCATGGGCCAGGCCATCGTGGTTTTTGCCATCGCGCTCGCGGTTTTCGCCGTTGTGCTGAGAAAAACAAATGCCTGGGAGCTGACAGCCGGAGCACTGGCACTCTGGGGCGTCCTTACCGTTCTGTCGGCCTGGTTTACTCCCGGGGCCAGCTTTCTTTTCCTGTGGCCTTTTTTCTTCAGCTCCCTCGGGTTCGCGCTGATCTTTTTGCTGAAATGTGAAGCCCGCAATGACTGGAAGCCGGTGCTGATTCTTCTCGGTACAGCCGTGCCGGTTGTGGTGATGCTGGCGCCGATGATATACATGATGCTGCTCGGTCTGACCATACGTGCTGCGTCTGTCCTTACCGGCCTGCTCGCTCTCTTCAGTGGCCTGGTCGTGCCCCATCTGCGTATAGTGGGCGGACAGCAGGCGGGAAGACTGGCGGCGTTTTTTGCCGTAATCGGCGCGCTGATCGTACTCGGCCTGCAGGTGCACCTTGTCACCGCACCACCCGGCCTGCAGCGTGTCGATATCCTGCATATCACCGATCAGGACAGCGGTGAAAGTTTCTGGGCCAGCTATGGCCGGCAGGAGAATGCGGCTCTGGATGCTTTTCTCGGCAGCAATGCGCAGGAGAGACCGCAGGAGGTCATCGCGCCCACGTATCAGGGGGTGTTGCGCACTGCTGCAGCTCCGCAGCCGTCCGGGCAGCCGGAGTTTTCGGTCATCCGCGACAGCATCTCTGCAGATGTGCGTTACACAACGCTGCGCTTTTTCCCCGGGAAAACCTCAGGTGTTTTATCGCTGTACGTGCCAGCCGATTCATCCGTGCGCGCTCTGCACTATGAAGGCAGAACCATCGATCTGCAGCAGAAAGATGGCGCCTACAGCATGCGCGGCTGGCGCTGGCTGGTGTACTATAACGTCCCGCTGACCGGGCTGGATTTTGTCATCGAGCGGGCTGTGTCCAAACCGGCGGAAGTGCGCATGCGGTATGTCATTTACGGCAGGCCGAAGGGAGTAGCATGGCCGCGACCGGCCATGCCCCGGAGCGATATTCTCAGCCCGCGTACCATTTTTCGCAAATCGATCCATCTGGAAGCAGAGTGAACCCCACGTGAGGGGCTCAGCCCGCACGGTGCAGCGCAGTGATCTCTTTGTAGCGGTAACAATCGGTCGTGTGATCGTTGACCATGCCGACCGCCTGCATGAAGGCGTAACAGATGGTTGAGCCGACGAAGGTAAATCCCTGTTTCTTTAAAGCCTTGCTCATGGCGTCAGACCGGGGCGTTTTTGCCGGAACTTCGGCAAGGCTGCGCCAGGCGTTATTCCTCGGGCGGCCATCGACGAACTGCCATATCCATGTATCGAAGGAGCCAAACTCTTCGCGGATCGCTAAAAAGGCACGGGCATTTTTCACCGCAGCGCGCACTTTCAAGCGATTGCGCACGATGCCGGCATTCTGCATCAGCGACTGGATTTTATCCTCATCATAGCGGGCAATTTTTTCAGCATCAAAGTTGTCAAAGGCTTCTCGGTAATTGGCGCGTTTTTTCAGAATCG
>DRLW01000680.1 GCA_011375275.1 Bacteroidota bacterium | reverse complement strand
TGACCATCGCAGCTACGGTCACCGACATCAACGGGGTTGCCCTCGATGGCAACGGCGATGGCATTCCCGGGGACGATTTTTCGCTGAATTTCCGTACGATCTCGGCTGACATCACCGGCCCGGCACTGCTCAGCAGTTATCCGGCGGCCGATGGCAGCACCACCGCATTCGATGTCCGCGATGTCATCAGCGTGGTCTTTGATGAGCTCGTCGTGCCGGCCAGCGTAACACAGGCGCACATCTCCCTGCAGCAACTGGGAGCAGAGTTGCCGGCAAACTCTTTCAGCTACCGGCTGACCGATGTGAATAACAAAACCGTCCTCGGCATTCAAGCTACAGAGGCGTTTGACATGGACAGCGACTACACGCTGACGATCCGTGCCGGAATCACCGACACGCTGGGCAACGCGATGAGCGAAGACATCATCATTCCTTTTCGCACGGCGCCTTTGCGATACAGCGAGATGGTCACAATCGATGACTTTTTTACTCCCGGAGACTGGTGGCAGCCAAATGGCAGCGGGTCAACCGTCGGAATCATCGTTCCCAACACCCGCTTCGGCTTCAGCAGCGAGGTTTTCGTACCCGGGGTCACGCCGCGGCGTTCAGCGTACCTCATGTATGAGTGGGATACCTCAGCAGCCAGTCACCTGCTGCGGGAATATCTTGCGGGCAAAGCGCCCCGCGAGGTCTGGTTTGACAGCACCTACACGCTGCAGGTGTACATCTTCGGCGACGGCAGCAACAATAAATTCCGCTTCGCCCTCGATGACGGCCGCTCAGGAACGGCTGCGGCGCACGAAGTCTCGCAGTGGATCACGATCGACTGGCTGGGCTGGAAGCTGGTGGAGTGGCCTTTGAATGACCCGAACAGCGTAGGCTCGTGGCTGGGCAATCGCAAACTCGACGGCGGCGATCTGCGCATCGACAGCTTTCAGATGACGACGGCGGACGGGGCGGCGACCAGTGGCATGATCTACCTCGACGAGCTGCGTGTGGTGAAAAAAACACCCCTGCCCGTCAGCGTCGCCGCCGGAGAACAATCACCGCTCCCGAAGGAGTTCAGGCTTTTTCAGAACTATCCCAACCCGTTCAATCCCGGAACCGCGATCCGCTTCGATCTTCCCGAAGCCGGGAACGTGGTGCTGAAAATCTTCAACAGCATGGGCCAGGAAGTTGCCACACTGGTGGACGGCTATCTGCAGCCCGGCAGCCACGTGGTTTCCTTTGAAGCGAGCCACCTGTCGAGCGGGATTTACTACTACCGCCTGTTCAGCCAGGGCCGTATTTTGAGCAAGCGTATGACACTGCTCAAGTGACCTCCGGCTCCGGAACCGAACCACAACGCAAAGCGCCCTGCAGGACAACTCCATGCAGGGCGCTTTTTTATTTCCAGACCGTCGTACTGTCTGTGCGGAATAAAAACAGCACTAAGGCGCCTGGTATTCAGCAGGCAGCATATCTGCCACGCGCTGCCAGGCCCAGTAGCCATACGTTTCAACTTTGAAAGGATCAAAGGTGTAGTTATTCGTATCAAACGAGAGTGAGCCGTACGGCAGTCGGATCCACGAGACCTGCTGGCCCGGATCGCGTAATACATCCTTCACATACTCGAGATAGCCGTCCTCTTCCAGTTCCCTGGTATAGACCACTTTCAGAAAATTTTGAAACACCAGCTTCCTCTCAAATTCCGTATCCCCTGGCTCCAACAGCCTGTTTGTATTGACGATATCTCCCCGCTGTTCAGGTATCTCCGGGTCCAGAAATTTCAGCAAGAACGCATAAAAACCTGCCTCATTCAACGGCTGTTTGTCAAAAGTCAAATCATTATCATCCAAAGACCCGCCGGTTATTTTATAATTCCTGACCAGCTCACTGAGAAAATGCCGCATCGAGCCTTTGTACGTGTACAGTCGGTTCGCCTGCCACTTTTTCGCTTCTCGCGGCGATTCGGGCTCAAGCTCTTCGAACTTTGCTACACCGGCGTAAACCAGAAAATCTTTCGAAGCCTCAAACTGTTCGAGGACATAGTAAAGCTTATAACCCAGCGCACGATTTTCGATTTCCAGCGGGGCCTGGGCTGTGGCTCGAAAAACACGCGGCTTACTGGTGTCGAAATCCAGCATCTCGGGGTTCAGGATTTTACACCCTTTTGCGTTTTCTGTATTGCTGAAAAACAGCTTATTGAATTTTTTCAGTTGCTTTTTCCATTCTTTCATGGCCTTTGCTGTCACAACGATTTCCTGCCCCTGGAGCACTTTGGGTTTCAGCCTGATTAGCAGTGGCTTGAGCTCTTCCCCGGTCATGGTTATTTTTCTTTTGTATATTTCATAACCGATCATCGAGACAACCAGCTCAAAGGAGCTCATACGCACACCGCGAATCACAAATGCTCCTGCATTGTCTGTAGCCGCACCGAGTATCGAGTTGGCAATAAAAACATTAGCGGCTTGCAGCGGTTCGTTTGTTTCAGCACTGAGCACACGCCCGGCCAGATTTTTCCCAACAATTTTTTGAGCAGAAAGACCACCTGGACGAAAAGCAATGGTGCAGCAGGTCACAAAAACTAAAACACCGGCTTTTTTGAAAAAAGTCATGTTTCTCTCCCTCTATTGTGGTTAATTGGTGGAGCTTCCAACCGCTGGCAGGTAGTGCGCGCCTGGCTTCACGATAACCCGCCGGCACGGCAAATCCTGGATATGCCGCTCAGCTCATTGCTTCCATTCGGCAGGTCTGGTCCCCGGTTCAGCGTACATACAACATCTTGCGTGTTGCGTGCAGGACACCATCGACGGAAAGCCGGTAAAAATATACACCGCTGGCCAACCCACTGGCGTCAAAGATGAGCTCATGCTCCCCGGCATCGACCTTCTCAGAAATCAGCACGCGTACTTCGCGGCCATTTACATCGAGAATGCTCAACCGGGCAAACCCCGGCCCGGGCTGGGTCCACGCGATGCGTGTCTGCGGATTGAAGGGGTTGGGATAATTTTGTTGCAGCCTGAAACTTGTGACCGGCCCGGCAGGAGCATCGGCGACAGAATTCGTGATGCGCAGCCGGAAATCCGCTAACAGGGGGACATGGTCGGAAGTGACACCGCGATTGGAATCTTCAGGCTGCAGCCCGTATGCTGCGAGAGAGTCCGCAGGCATTTTCGTAGTTTCCAGGGCAAAGCCGTGCTCGACTGTGAGTACACTGGCGGTATAAAAAATAAAATCGATCCGGCTGGGGGCAAAATTTCGTGTAAAGGGCCGGGCTGCCCAGGTATAGTACATCGGCGTCGCGACGTGGCGCGGGGCGAGGTCGGTATAGGCGCTGCCGTCCCAGTCCGGGGCTGCGCTCTGCCCAAAGGTTCCTGTATTGACGATCTCTCCGGCAACCAGCGTGCGGAGGTTCTCCGAGGCGCCGACCAGGTTCATATCCCCGGCGAGGATAATCGGTGTGTTTTCTGCCAGAGTGAGAACGCCGCCGGGCTTTTTCGCCTCACGGACAAATGCTGAAATCGCATCGATCTCATACTGCCGTTTGGCATCATTTTCATCCCCGGAACAGCATTTCAAATGCGCATTGAGTAACAACAGATCAGAGTCGATATCCGGGCGCAGATCGAGCAAAAATGCCGCGTTGTAGTCACTGCTGCTGCGCGTTTCGATCTCAAACGTCTTTTTGATCGGGAACTGGGAAACGAGCACCAGGTCGCTCTCGACTCTGGCTGCAGACCAGCTCTTGCCGGCGGGTGCGGGGAGCATTTCCGCAATCAGCGCGCGGGTCTGCTCAGCGCTGTTCTGATACACCTCCTGCAGAGCGATGATCTGAGGGTCTGCCGCCTGCATCATGCGGGTGAAAGCGGCTTTTTTATCTGTGTCGAACAGAGCATCGCGTTCGACATTGTAGCTCATCAGCCGGAAATCAGCAGAAGAGCTCATCTGCAAAGTCTGAACAGGCAAATCGGGCAACGCTGAGTCATCAAACGTATATGTCAGCGATTGCCCGGAATCCGGCAGGCGATCACCATTGGTCGCGTTACTGGCCAGAGCGATGCGTATCGTGCCCGCCGGAAAAAGCTTTGCGCCAAACGACGGTACGATATCGCGCTCAAAACTGATTTCAAACTGATCCGAAGTCACCGTCGGCATGGCGACAAAGCCCACATGGCTGAAATAGACCACCGCGCTCTGGCCGCCGGAGTAAAAAGTGCCCTGCCGGTCGCCAAATCGCCACGCCAGCTCGGCACCGAGACCGGCTACTTTCAAACCCGTATTGCTGTTGTTATCGGTGTCCAGGTAGAGGGTCAAATCATTACCGGATTGCAGGCTGATCTCATCTGACCTCATGCTGAAGCGAATAAATAAATAATCCCCGTCATTCGCCGCCCAAAGCTGATCGAGATCGAGCTGATCATTGCCCGCATCGCCGGCAGCGTCCGTATGCAGCGGCGCAAGATTCTGCCAATCGTCAAAATAGCCGTCCAGCCCGATACGCGCGGCCTGCGCGAATACCGTACCGATGCCCATTCCAAAGTACACCACCAGCGCTGCAAGCCATCCTGGTTTTCTGTTCCTCATCTGTCTTCCTCCGTAATTTTTTTCAGCTGTATATCCGGCCCGAAACTGCGTTTACTCGGCGAAATAATCCTGTGGAAAAACCTCACGGGCACGATCACGCGGTACGGTGTAGTACACTTTCCTGCCATGCGGCAGTGCGGCCAGACGGCCGTCGAAAACCAGCGCGGCGATGGCCCGGTCAACCTCATCTTTTGTAAAACCGAGACTCGTAACGATCTCGTCCAGGGTCACCGGCCGGCGAGCGCAGAGCGCGCAGACCTCTGCCTCAACATCCTGCGATTGATTCTTTTGCCTGCCGGCTTCAAAATGGGCGATCACCTCTGCCCTGTCACCGAACTTGCGCTGCAGAGCGACCAGCTCGGCATGGCTCAATGGTTTGATATCCGCCTCAGCCGGCGGCCGGACGACCGTGTTCAACTGCACTTTGTCCGGTTCTATGCGCCTGACAGCCTGCACAAGCGCATCGATTTCCTCCGGGCTGTCGTTAAAACCGCGAGCCAGCAGAATCTCCAGCCAGATCGGGCCATTATATTCGCGCCTGAAAGCAACAAGCCCGTCGATGATCTTCTCGAGTTCGAGGGTCCCGTGGGGACGGTTGATCTTTTTAAATGCCACGCGGCTGGCAGCATCGAGGGATGGCAACACCAGATCAGCTTCAGCAACATCGGTTCGAACCTCCGGCAGCCAGAGCAGGGTACCGTTGGTAATCACAGCAACCGGGATGGTTGTCATCTTTTTGATCGCGCGGATCATCGTGCCCAGCTCAGTGTTCAGGGTCGGCTCCCCTGAGCCTGAAAAGGTGATAAAATCGATCCGGCCGGTATTCTTCACAGCCTG
>DRLW01000679.1 GCA_011375275.1 Bacteroidota bacterium | reverse complement strand
TAAATCGCGCACTACGAACATTCCCCCATACCTGCCGCTGCAACGAAAATCCCTTTGCGGCATGTATGCTGAGCCCTGCCACCCCACACGAGGTGCCATCTCGTCACACCGCTCCTGCGGTGTGACGCTTCTGTCGCCGCTCCAGCGGCAGCGCACAAGCGAAACGAAAGACCACCTGACCCCGAAAACTGGCACCCAGGCCGAAATGAAACACGCGCTCCGGTAAAATTTGCGACTTTTGGGCGCGCTGAAGCGCGCACTACGAACGTCTCGTCACACCGCTCCTGCGGTGTGACGCTTCTGTCGCCGCTCCAGCGGCAGTGCACAAGCGAAACGAAAGACCACCTGACCCTGAAAGACTGTCCCCCAAACCGAGATGAAACACGCGCTCCGGTAAAATTTGCGACATGGCGCGATAAATCGCGCACTACGAACATTCCCCCATACCTGCCGCTGCAACGAAAATCCCTTTGCGGCATGTATGCTGAGCCCTGCCACCCCACACGAGGTGAGGAAGAGGCAGAAATTTTTCTTTCTCCTGTCTCATGTGGTCTTTTTTGATTTTTATTGTGGGTGATTTTTTTAAATTGGACGCTTATCCTGTCTTTCCCGCTACGTCTCTCAAAAAGATGCTATGGCAGAGAAACGGGGCCAGGGGGAAATTTTCCAGTTTGCGATCTCCACGAGCCATCTGACAATCAAAATGGTTGTGATGAAAAATTTTGCAGGGCAGCACCCAAGCGGGTCTGTGCGCACCGGGACGAGACCAGAGCATCCGGTTTTTAAGCGCGGCTTTTTGAATCTCGGCCACCGTGGTGTTCCCAACCTGGCGCCGGAGAACACACTTGCCGGTTTTCGGCTGGCGCACCAGCAACACGCCACCGGAATCGAGCTGGATGTGCGCGTATGCAAGAGCGGCGAGCTGGTGGTCATCCACGATGCGCGCGTGAACAGGACCACCACGGGAAGAGGATTTGTGCGGGCGCGTACGCTCCAGCAACTGCGCCTGCTCGATGCCGGCATCCGGTTTGGTGAAAAATTCCGTGGCCAGAGAATCCCCACCCTGGAACAGGTTTTCACCGAACTGCCCGCAGATTTTGTGCTCAACATCGAGATCAAAGGACATCCGCGCGTGCTTACCGGCGTTGACGAGCAGTTGCTGCATATCATCCACAAGCACGACGCCATGGGCCGGGTGATCATCTCATCATTCAATCCGATCATCCTGCGCCGCCTGCGCCGACGCGACACACGCATCGCGACAGGATTTCTCGTTGACAGAACATTTTTCATCAAACGGTCAGAAAAGGCGATATTGAAATGGACAGGCTTCAACGCCATCCATCTCGATGCTGCTCTGGCCACACCGCGGTTCATCAGTCGCCTGCGCGAGATGGGCTTGCATTGTATCGTCTGGGGAGATTTATCATTGAACAAAATTCAAACTTTGCTATCCCTGGATATCGATGGTTTGATTACGGATTTCCCCGACGTGATTCATTTTTTTCTCAACAGGGAGAGGCTGTGAAGATTTTCTGGTTACTGATCATTTCTCAATGTGGCCTGTTGCTTCCCGGGCTGTCTGCACAGGACTACCTCTGGCCCACCGATGCCAGCCAGTGGATGACTTCATCCTTTGCCGAATACCGGCCGCGCCGCTTTCACGCTGCGATCGATATCAAAACATGGAACAAATCCGGGTACAAAATTTTCGCGGTGCGCGATGGCTACGTGCAGCGCATCCGAGTGTCCCCCTTCGGCTACGGCAAAGCGATCTATCTCAAGCTCGATACCGGCGAGACTGTTGTCTATGCCCATCTGAGCGGTTTCAACGAAGCGCTTGAGCGCGTTGTGCGGCGCGAACAGCAGAAAAATCTCCGCTACCGCGTCGACCGGTATTTCAGCGCCAGCGCGTTCCCGGTAAAAAAAGGTGATTTCCTCGGCTACACCGGCGAGACCGGCATCGGGGTACCGCATCTGCACTTCGAAATGCGCGACAGTAAAAACCGGCCGATCAACCCCCTCAGCAAGGGCTATGTGGTCAAAGACAACGTGCCGCCGATCCCGCGGCGGGTGGCATTCATCCCTCTCAGCTATGGCGCACGCATCAATGAAGATTTCAAGCCCTACATCCTGCCGGTCAAAAAGCTCGGCCGCGGCCGCTATCGTATCGAGGAAACCGTATCCTTTGAGGGTGAAATCGGCATTGCGCTCTCAGCGTTCGACATGACAGACGGAGTGCGCAACAAATTCAACGTGTACGCACTGGAGATGCGGGTGGATGGCCGGCCGTGGTTTGCCTCGCAGTACGATCGTTTCAGCTACTCCCAGAATAAATATATCGAACTCGACCGCGACTATCGCCTGACCCGGCGCAATCAGGGACGCTTCTACCGGCTCTTCCTCGATCCGGCGAACAAGCTGTCCTATTACACAACCTATGGCGAAGATCGCGGGCGTTTGATCTTCCGGTTGTCGGAAGCTGAGACAAAAGAGCAGGGTGACCTGCCGGCCGGCAGCAGCAGCGGCCCCATGACATTGCCCCCTTCAGCCAGCCCGGAAACACGCACTCTCTCTGCCGGTGTACACGATGTGCAGATCACCATTCGCGACTTTTTCGGCAACAGCACGACAATCGAAGCGAAGGTGATCGCCGGCAAAAAACAGCGGATCGTGCCCCGCTATGCAGTCGATGACAGCCTGATCATGCTGAGTGCTCTCACCGGCGCACCAGCCGGAGGGGAAATTCAGCTCAGCCTGAAATCAGGCCGGAAGTGGTTGCCGATCTCGCCGCTGGAACAGCGTCTGCCGCAGGCAGGCGACCCTGTGGCGTTGATTCCGCGGGCAGAATTCATTCCGGGCAGAATTTTTCGTCTGGTGGTTACCAATGCCGCCGGGCTGGAATCCTGGCCGGAGTATCTCATCAATCCGGATCAGCCGAAAAAACCGCTCCACCTTGAGCTCGAACGCGATTTTTACGATGACTACCTGCGCGTGCTGGTCAAAAGCTCCCGCCCGCTGAAAAAAGCGCCGTTGCTGGAAATTACCCGCAGTGACGGCTCGACGATCTACCCGGACCTTTTTCGCAAAGGCCCTGCGCGTTATACCGGCATCGTGCCCCTGCGGGATATCAGCGGGCACGGCGTACGCATCACCGCATTTGGCGAAAGCCTGGATGGCGAAACCGGCACAGCAGAGACTGTGTTTGACAATTTCCACGTGGTCAAAAATCGCCGGTCTGTGGTGCAATCGCCGGACGGCGCTGTGCAGGTGCAGTTTACACGCAACAGCCTGTACCGCGACATCTACTGCAGGATATACCAGCTCGAAGAACCGCGGCGAGGCGATCGCAGTGCGGTATCGCCTGTGTACCGTGCTGAGCCGGGCGATGTGCCCCTGAGCAACACAGCGACGGTCAGCTTCTTTTATGCTGACACCACCCTGCCGGTGGAGCGCCTCGGGGTTTACTATCGCAACAGCAAAGGCAAGTGGATTTTCATCGACAACAAGCTGGATAAAAGCCGTAACAGGGTTTCTGCTGCGGTGTTCAGTCTGGAAGACTTTGCCCTGCGCATCGATGACCAGCCCCCTGTGGTCACCATCAACCGGCCACGAAAAAAACACCTCACGACAACCCGGCCGCTCATCCGCATCACTGCGAAGGACGAGCAGTCCGGCTTTGCGTCCGAGGAGTCGCTGCTGCTGCGCATCAATGGCCGCAAAGTCGTTGCCGAGTATGATCCTGAGCTCGACTGGATACAGTACACGCCGCACGAGCCCCTTGCTGCCGGGGAACATCGGATCGAGTTCACGGCTACAGACCGTTCCGGCAATGTGACGAAAGTCAGCAGGACTTTCACCATCGGGCAATAATGTGAATACCGGAAAGGATGTCCCGTGATCCCTCTGAAAGATGATAACCCGCGCACGGCCTACCCCATCGTAACGATCTCTCTGATCGTGATCAATGTTCTGGTGCATCTGTACGTCCTGAGCCTGCCGGCCGGGTATGCTGAGCTGTTCTATCGCAGCTACGGCGCGATCCCGGCAGCAATCGTACAGGGTGAAGGGCTGTCGCGGTTATTCACCTCGATGTTCCTGCACGGTGGTATCATGCACCTGGGGGGCAACATGCTCTATCTGTACATTTTTGGCGATAACGTAGAAAACTCGATGGGTTCCGGGCGTTTTCTGCTGTTTTATCTGCTCAGCGGCCTCGCGGCAGCACTGACACACATCATCTTTTCGCCCATGTCAACGATTCCGATGATCGGAGCCAGTGGTGCTATCTCCGGTGTGCTGGGAGCCTATGCCCTGACTTTCCCGGGAGCACGCGTGCTCGTGGTCATCCCGATTTTCATCTTTTTGCAGACATTTTATATCCCTGCCGTGGTCGTGCTGTTTTTCTGGTTTTTCATGCAGCTCGGCAGTGGCCTGCTCTCTCTCGGCGCCGGCTCTGGTGGTGGAATCGCCTGGTTTGCCCATGTCGGCGGCTTTGTCGCCGGCATGGCACTGGTCAAACGATTCGTCCGCTACCCGCCTTACCGCCTGGGTGCCCCCCCGCCGCGATATTTCGACGACGATTTTTAAAAAGGGCGACCCGCCGGTGTGGGGGTGGCCGACGGTATAGGGGGGACCACCGGGTCGCCCCTATGGGTTTCGTGCCTGTTATCATCAACAATAATGACGTTGCCAAACGGAAACGGTGTAAATATCGGTATTTTGGCGAAACATTTTGTAACGCCGATGAATGATGGGGATAATTTTTGGATATTTATTTTGTCCGCGTTGTTGTTGTAGGGGTTCAAAATTTTGAACCCCTACGGAATTTTGAACCCATCGAAATTTATTTATCCGTTTGGTGACCGCGGATTGAATTCCGGCCATGATGGAACCGATGGATTGGGGTTCTGGCCTGGGTTTATTTGCAGAGACGCACGGGTGTAGGGGCGACCCGCCGGTCGCCCCTACAGATCGGGTTTTGACCCATGTTTAATGTATAGCCGATCATCCCACGCGACATGAATCTCGCATTTACGCGTACCGCGACATTTATGTCGTGTCTCAGCCTACCCACCGAAAGCAGCCTGTAGAACGACGAGTTTCATACCACG
>DRLW01000678.1 GCA_011375275.1 Bacteroidota bacterium | reverse complement strand
ATCAGCAGCAGCCCAGCCACGGCAGCGATCAGGCCGGTCAGGGACATGTTCCTGAGCAGATGAGCCATACGCGCGAAACCCAGTGCAGTGCCGTGGCGCATACGTACTATTTCATGCTTCACCACGGCGAGTGCCGAATGGCGCAGGTGCGCAGGGTTCAGAGGAAAGCCGAAGGTTCCCGATGTCAGAGTTGCGAGCCTGCGGCGGCTTGCGTGCAGTGTAAATGCCGCATTCATGTATTTTTTGTGCTGAGCGACGCGGGCACCGGCAAGGCGGGCACTCGCTGCGATGTCATCTTCGATACGCTGAATGTATTGTGCTTCCACCTGTTTTTGCCCGCCCTTGATGGCGCAGGAACAGATATCGCGCTCCTGGATGAGATGAAAATGCAGTGCGGAAAGGTTTTCCAGCTCCACAACTTCGTGGAGGGAAACATCCGGGACGGAACTGCGCACCAGAGAGTGGAAGGAGCGATCGAGTGGTATCATGGCCGTTTTCCTTTCCTATATGGTCATGATGTGCGCGCTGGTCTGTTGAGTTTGGCGCACAGGCGGTCGTAAATGAAATCTGCCAGCAGTTTGTCGAAACGGTGCATGCCACTGGGGCGGTCCATGGTGCAGGTGTATGCCGGATCGCGTTTTTCCGGAAAATATCCAAGCCAGTTTTCTTTTGCTGAGGGATGAAACAAGTCGCTGCGGTACTCTGTGCAGTTGTACCGGCCAAAGATCGTGTGTACCGGTGTAAACGTGCCGTCTTCATGAGCGGTGCGTTCGATGCGATTGATATAAAAGGGAAGAACCGGTTCTTCGTGCCGGCCGTTGCCGTTGCTGCCGTTTTCGCCAATGAGCTGGATGCGGTCAGCATACTCATCGCAGATGGCGCCGCGAAGAGCAGAGGACATGGCATGGGTAAATTCATGCACAAAAGTTCTTTTGCTGGCATTGTAAACGTTGATGGCACAACGCCCGGGATGGCTTGAGTACAGCTCGTGCTCGAAGAGCCGTCCACTGTCGCCCTGCCAGGGCAGGCGAATTTCCGCCTCGCCGTTCCGCTGTTTGCTCTGGTTGGGATCAGGATCGAAGGTATAGGCGTTGGCACCATCTGGAGCGCACCCGTTAGCCAGCGGGCTGCCCGGCTCGGTGTCGATGGGCGTGCCTTCCAGATAATCGGCATAGCGCGAGGAGGCGCGCAAGTGCGTCGCCGAGGCGCTCAGAGCGATGATCACATCGATATCCCGGAGTGAAAGGGATGTGCTGTTGTCTCTGGCCAGCATGGCCTGCACACGTGTTTCCATTTCGGTGAGCGGGGTGAGCATGCCGGCTGCAGCGATGTCATCGATCAGCAGGCTCCGGCCATATTCGCCGACGAGTGCGTGCTCCGCTGTCCTGCTGCCGGCCAGGTTGGTATCGAAAACAGTGACGATGCGGATTCGGCTCCAGATTTCCGGTCGGCCGTAAATTTCATTGCCGGCAAAAGCGCGCAGGGCTTTTTCAACCGTGCGGTAAAAAAGCCGTGGGTCTGTCATGATCGGGTCTGCTTCGTACCCCTCACCGTGTTCTTTTTTGATGACCGGATTGGCGACAAAAAGGATGGTATAAGGCGCTTCCGGTGCTGGGTGGACAGGCATATTATAGAGTTTGTTCCGGTTCAGCTTCAGAACCCGTTCAACCAAAGGCTCGATGCGGTGCCGGAACAGCTCGGTTGCCCGGGCGCGAGTGGCGGCATCCTGTGAAGTAAAATTTTCCTTCAACTGGTGCAGCAGGTTTTGCAAGGCGGCTCTCCGCTCATCTTCGCTGCTTTTGTCCTTCAGCCCGAGCAGGTGCTCCTGATCACGCACCGCCAGCTTCGCGTAGGCTCTGGTGATCATGTTGAGCAAAACATCTGTGGCCTGTTCCCGCTGATCTGGTGTGTCGATCGCTTCCAAATAATACGCAACCGGACGGATGACGCTGAGCAGAGCTTTTTCTTCCTGTTCAATTGGAGATTTGATAATATTCACCGATCTGCGCCGATCGACGGCAAAAGCGATTTTGATGCGCTGTTTTTCGAAGTTGGTGATGTAGAGGAAAACAGCGGCATTATAACTCAATGCGAGGGTGACACCGGCGAGGTAACCACTGAAGAACGCATAGGCAAGGTAGCCTGTGGGTTGGGCGGCTGCCAATCCGGGGATGAACGCCAGAGCTGCGGCAATGAGGGGCATCAGCGAGCCGAGATAGACCGTGCCAATCAGAAAAAGCGCTACGACGATAGCTGCAGAAAAAAATGCGACCGGCAGCATCAGCGTGAAAACAGCGAGGGTGAGGGTCAGGCCTGCGCTCAGACCGAGCAGATGGGGCCGGAATGTTTTGGCAGCAGGGAAACGACGGAGAATGAGAATATCCCCTTTGTGCGGTTTTCTCCCCAGATGGGGGTTGATGGCGGCCATCAAACACCTCCTGATCTAATTGCGGATGAATCACAGCCTGATTTTTTACTGACGCAAAATCAGGCTATCTTTTTTTCTGCAGGAGACGGATGCTGTTGCGTGCAGATTGACTCCAGTCGCTCTCCTTATCCAATTCAAGATAGCGCGCGTATAGGTTCAGCGCGGTTTTCGTATCCCCCAGTTTCTCTTCCGTACGGGCCAGATTGAAAATCGCCTCGGCATACGTTTCATCGAGGGCGAGGGCTTGTGTGAACAGTTCTTTGGCACGTGTCAGATGTCCTTCCAGAAAGGCCAGTGCACCCTGATCGGTGAGCAGGGCAGCATCAGCAGTTGCGCTGGCAAAGAGCAGGGAATACAGCGAGTCGGCCTGTTGAAAACGGCCCTCTGCGGTATAAGCCTGCGCCAGCAGATGCCGTGCCCGGAAGTCACCTTTTCCGGCCTCCTCCCGCAGGGTAGCCATGAGCCGGGAAAGAGGGGATACCGGTTCCCCAGCGCTCATGAGCTGGCTCACCGGCCTGGATTGATAGCCACCGGACAGGCGGATATCACCGTGGTACAGCGTGAGTTCCTGCCGCAACTGCTCAGCCAGGGACTGAACCGGCTCTTGCCCTCTTTTCAGAAAAAAAGTGCTGGCAGCGATGAGAAAAGCTGCCGCAAGGGGGAGAGCGTACAAAGGCTTCCGCATCATCACGAAAAAGACATCCACGAGCCTTTTTTGCTTTCCCCCCCGGTTCACGGAGTTGCCCTTCTGCACCACACGAACTGCATACTGGGCAAAAGAATCGATGTCTTCAGCTCGGGGCGGGGTGTACAGTTTGTGAAATTGTGAATTCTCGTTACCAAGAAAAACAGGGTTCAGCACCGCGATGATCTCGATGCAGGTGCTGCATCTGAGCAAATGCTCTTCGACATACGCCAGACTGTCCGGGGATAAATCGCCCCGGATGTACGCTATGAGTGTTTCTTCATCAGGGTGTTTGCTGGCATCCATGATTGTGGTTTTGTTCTCCATTGTTCTTGCTCTGTCTTGTCCCCAAATAAACAGCCGGAAGACCCCTTGCCGGGTAAGTTGCCATTATGGACAAGAAGACATGATGGATTTCCCGGAAATTTTCAGGTTATAGCGTGCGCATCACTCTTTCTTCGCCCGGATGCTGGAAAACCCGCGTTATTACGTCCATTGCTGAGCTGCCAGGATGATGATGATTTTTTTGTCATTTTCCCCGCACCCAACCCGAGGGATTACCGCGCTGCTGCCGCAGCCGGATCAGTTTTTCCCCCGTGACATGCCGATACCGATGAGCGTACCGAGCAGGGTCCCAAGAGGGAGCAGTCCGGTCAGCGGTGTGGTACAGTAGATACCGGCGAGAATGCTGAACCACAGACGTTTCTTTGCCGGGACGTGTATCATTGTCAGCAGCACCCAGGTTATTCCTGCGCCGATGATGAATCCGAAAGTGAGTCCCACCGGCCCGGCTGTAAAAAAATCGATCACATCGAGAAGTGCTCCGATCATGATCGGCGTTATCGGTTTTGCCACAGTGCTGTTTGTTTTGTCCATGCAGCCTCCGTGTT
>DRLW01000677.1 GCA_011375275.1 Bacteroidota bacterium | reverse complement strand
CATCTTGACTCTGAATCTATGACAAAAAGCTGATAATCGGAAAACGCCATGGATTTGTATGACCAAAATTTCTGTGCAGTGTCCCGAAGCGCCGCGCGCCCTGGTTCATCCGATTATTCGCGAATTAACACGTCTTGTATCTGATTAGCCATTTACTCAGCATGGTTGCATTTTTCAACCAGACCGTGTGAAACAGCACGTGCCTACCCCAGAACTGTCATTCCGGTTTCCCCGCAGGGGAAGACCGGAATCTCCCAGACTCAGGCACGTGACCGAAAAGATGAGATTCCAGCACGGCGCTGCGCCTGGCCGGAATGATACATTCCGGTATCTGAGCCGGGCCCGGTTTGCTGAGTGAACTGGATACCCTGACGTCTTGCTGGACCAGCGGGGCAGGCGAGAAACTTCCTTAGCTGTGAATTTCGTCACTGTGATTTGCCGGGGTTCGTATATCCAGAAAAATCTCCTGCAGAATGTCTATAGAAAACACTCCATCAAACCCGGCGTTACGTGCACCAGCCGCTAATTGATAGACGAATCGGGATAAAAACAAACAAGCTGCGACAGACGCTTGTCCACCGCAGCTTGTTAGGCTCTGTAAAACAAACTCAGTTTTGTGGCTTACGCAGAACCTGGTAAGGATAAATCATGCTGGGATCGTCACCGATGATGTCTTTGTTGGCTTCATACAGTTTGGTCCAGGCAGCAGGATCACCCATAACATCTTCTTTGCCGGCGATTTTGTGCAGAAAATCACCTTTTTCAACGAGGTATTCATCCGGGCCGACACCACGCTGAATTTTCAGAGTCTGTTCCGGATAGATCATGTTCGGGTCTTTGATCATATCACGGTTATAGGAATAAATCCGCACCCACTGGAAGGGATCATCATAGATGTCATCCTTGCCGGCGATTCTCCAGAGGTAATCCCCGCGCATAACCGTGTACTCATCATAAACCGATTTCGGCATTCTTTCACGCAGGCGCGCAACCTTACCTTCGATGCGTGCAACATGGTTCTGCATCTCGGTCAATGCGTAAATCTTGTTTTCTTTCATTCCATTGAGACGCTCTTCGAGAGCATCGATTGCTTTGCGCTGCCTGAACAGGTCTTCCGGGGCCAAAGCACCCAGACCATCGACTTCACTTTCGATGGCATTGAGCTGATCACGGTACGCGTTGACGCCGGCTTCGTCAGAGTCAACCAAAGCGTAGATTTCATCCCACACGCCTTTGATCTGATCTTCCGTGCTGGCGATCTGATCTTTCAAACCTGCTTTTTCATCCTCACACTGTGCTATCGCACCTTTGGCATCGGCTTCCCGCTTTTGCCACTCGGCGAGCTGCGCCTCGTATTCTTCCATCGTCATTTTTTCTTGCGCAACAAGAGAAGAACCCAAAGAAAACGCTAAAACTCCGATTACGATAGCCAAGGAAGATTTACCGATGTATTTCATCATCTTCTCCTGGTTTCAAGGGTTAACAGTTCTGATTACATTCCCAAGCGGCTCTGTACAGCAGCTTTTTCGTCCTGAGCATCTTTCAGCTCACGTTTCTTCTGATCAAGCTGGCTTGCGAGACTCGCTTTTTCACTGTCGCACTGTTGCGCTTGTTGCTCGGCGGCCAACGCAGCTTGCTTTGTTTCCTCAAGCGTCTGAAGCTGTTCCTCGTTTGGATGACGAGTACAACCTGCAAGCGCCAGGGATGCAGCAAAACCGATCGTCAGCACCCAAGTCATCAGGGATTTGGGCGTGTTACTCATCAAGCTACACCTCCTTCCGGTTTCCTTCCATTAAACCGTAATTTGATTTTACGACAAATACCGATTTTAATTGACAAAGGGTATTGTTTTTTAAGGACTAATGCAAATAATTTGTGTCCATTATAACAATTAATTCAGTCTTTGTCAAGCAAAAACTCATTGACCGATTATTTTAATCCCCAACTCTTCGAGCTGCTCGGGATCGACAAAATCCGGGGCCCCATCCATCAACGAAAGCGCACTGTTTGTCTTCGGAAATGCGATTACATCACGGATCGATTTTTTACCCGCAAGCAGCATCACCAGGCGGTCAAAACCAAAGGCAATCCCCCCGTGCGGCGGCGCACCATATTCAAACGCGCTCAGCAGAAAACCGAACTTGTTTTGTGCCTCTTCTTCCGAAATGTCGAGCAGGGCGAACATCTTGTCCTGCATCTCGCGTGTATGAATCCGGATACTGCCACCAGCGATTTCATAGCCATTGAGCACCAGGTCATAGGCCCGCGCCCGGGCCTTTCCCGGCTCGCTGTCCAGAAGCGGAATGTCTTCCAGCCGCGGCGAGGTAAACGGATGGTGGATCGCATAGTAACGCCCGTCTTCCTCGTCATACTCGAGCAGCGGGAACTCCGTAATCCAGCAGAAGGCAAATTTTTCGCTATCGATGAGCCCTTCTTTTTCAGCCACTTTCTGGCGCAGCCCACCCAGCACTTCGTTCGTCACAGAACGCTGATCCGCCACGATGAGAAGCAGATCACCCGGTTGTGCACCTGATGCGGAGATGACAGCCTTGCGCATGTCTTCCCCGACCATCTTGACGGGACCACTGCTCCAGTCGCCTTCGCCAACCTTGATCGCGACCAGCCCCTTAGCACCGAGGTCACGGGCCTGCTCGGTTATCTGGTCGATCTGTTTGCGCGACCACTGAGCTCCGGAGGGGACACAAATACCCTTGACTGCGCCGCCCTCTTTTATGGTGTCGGAGAAAACCCGAAACCCGGCACCGGCTACCACGCTGCTCAATTCGAAGAGGGGTAAGTCATAACGTAAATCCGGCTTATCGCTGCCGTAGCGCTCCATGGCCTCATCCCAGGTCAGGCGCGCAAAAGGTGTTTCGACCTCTCGCCCGAGAATCTCGCGCATCACGGTACGCATCAACCCTTCGACGACGAGAAATACATCTTCCTGATCGACAAAACTCATCTCAACGTCGATCTGAGTGAATTCCGGCTGGCGGTCTGCGCGCAAATCTTCATCACGGAAACATTTAACGATCTGGAAATAGCGGTCATAACCGGCGATCATCAGCAACTGTTTGTAGGTTTGCGGAGATTGCGGCAGGGCATAAAATTTTCCGCGGTGTATTCTGCTCGGAACCAGGTAATCCCGCGCTCCTTCCGGTGTGCTGCGCATGAGCACCGGCGTTTCTACCTCTACGAAATCCTTATCGGTAAAATAAGAACGCACAGTCTGATAAAGCTTGTGTCGCAGCAGCATGCTCTTCTGCATCGCCGGGCGGCGCAAATCGAGATAGCGATACCGCAGCCTCAGCTCTTCGGTGGTTTCAATGGAATCATCGATTTCGAACGGCGGGGTCTGGGCGGCATTGAGAATCTCCAACCCATTGACCACAAGCTCGATATCGCCGGTTATCATCTTGGGGTTACGCATCTCCTCAGGACGACGACGTACTAGCCCTTTGACGGCGATGACGTACTCACCGCGCAGGTCTTTTGCCTGTTCATAAACAGAGACTTCGGCCGAGGGATCGAAAAGTATCTGCGTGACGCCGTATCGGTCGCGCAGGTCGATAAAAATTATCCCCCCATGATCTCTGCGCTTGCTGACCCAGCCCATCAGAACAGCCTCACTGCCTGAATCGGACTGCCGCAAAGCGCCACAGGTGTGCGTTCTTTTCCATTGCATAGTCGTGTTCCCGGAAATCTATATGAAACGAAAGAGCCTGCCCGAAGCCGTAGCTTCAATGACAGGCAAAATTTCTTATCCCGACTTTCCTGATATGCTGAGCCAATTTCTGAACAAATCGGGGTAACGGGTGGCTCGCTGTGAAAGGGTCAAATTTAAGATATTTTTCTTAAACAGAAAGTTTTTTTTCGGGTATTAACCGCAAGGCTCTGTGCCCATGGCAGCGATCATGAGTATCGGCAGGGACCCTGTGTCCATTATCTCTGTGTGCGCAGCGCACCTGGAACCAGGGTGGTCAAAGGAGCGGGGATGCGGGGGAGCCCCATGCTGCCTGTTCTGTGTTGGTGGGCAGATTACCCGGTGTCTTTGCTCTGCAAAAAATGGCTGATCTCCGCAAAAACCTGTTGTGCGTCGCCGGTGAGAACGGTACAGTCCGGCAGGGAAGCGAGAAATTTCCGGCCATAATTTTTACTGATCACCCGTTTGTCCAGGATGAGGATCACGCCATAGTCTGTGCGCGTGCGGATAAGACGGCCAAAGCCCTGCTTAAAACGCAGCACAGCCAAAGGAACGGTGTATTCGAGAAAGGAGTTGCCGCCGTCTTTTTCGATGGCTTCCACCCGTGCCTGGATCACCGGCTCGCTCGGAACGCGAAACGGGAGTCTTGGAATGATCACCTGTACCAGTGCCTCGCCGCGCACATCCACACCTTCCCAGAAGCTGTCTGTTCCGAACAGCACGGAATGGGTATCACCCCGGAATTTCTGCAGCAGACTGTGACGGTTCTGGATGCCCTGTTTGTACAGCACGATACCGTCCTGTTCCAACGGCTGGCGCAGGCCTGCGTACATTTTGTTCAGCAGGCCATGTGCTGTGAAGAGCACAAAAGCCCGGCCACGGGAGGCGCGGATTGCCGCGAGCAGGTAGTCCTGCAGTTTTGCTTCGAAATTCGGCTGGTTGGGTTCGGGGATATCGACCGGAATGCCGATCAGCACCTGCTGGTCATAAGCGAAGGGAGCCGGGAGCTGCTCGAAAATCTTTCGTTCCTCTTCGATGGCATGCAGACCCAGGCGGCGCGACATGAAATCAAAGGACTTTTCGATCGACAGGGTTGCCGAGGTCATGACCACGGTCGGGTATGCTTCAAAGAGGGCACTGCGAATCGCCGGCGCCGGGTCCAGCGGGGCGCTGCAGAAACGCAAAATGATGCCATTGCGGCCTTCGCGGGCTTCCAGCCAGCGGATCGTGTCTTCATCCCGCCCGAGTACGACCGTATTCATCCCACGGGCGGCGGCGTTCAGCCGCTCGGTTTTCGATTTCAGCATCACGGTCTGCGGCAGCAGTTTTTTGCGCGCCGCCCCCTTGATTTTCCAAAGCTCAACCAGAAGCTCTTCCAGATCTGTGACAGCTTCATCGATAGTGCGAATGAAAAGACGATAATCGGAAGCCAGCTCTTTCCATGCGGCATCGCCCCGTACCTCTGCCGTCAGGCGCAGCTTGATCTCACCCGCTTTGCCCTTGTTCTGCAGAACCAGCCAGGAATACAAACGATTGAACAGTTCTTCAGCCTGAACGTGAAGTTTATCGACGCGAGGCAGAATTTTCTCTTCGATGAGCGAGACGATCTCGTCAAAAAGGTCGATTTCTATCCGGTTGCGCTGTTCATATAACCCTGCGAGCAGGGAGTGCAGCACGCCTTTGCGTTTTTGCCGCCTCAGGCGGGTGATCTGCCCGAGCAATCGCATCAGGCCATAGCGCGTCACGCGGACGCCAAAATATTGCGACACCACGTTTTCGATGTTATGCGCTTCATCGAGGATAAGCGTGCGGTAGTCCGGCAAAACAGCAGCGGAGGCCCCCTTGCTCTGTGAACGCACGGCGATATCGGCAAAAACCAGGTGATGGTTGGCGATCAGGATATCCGCTGCTGCAGCATCTCGCCGGGCTTTATAGTAAAAACAACGGCTGAAGTGGGGACAACGAGATTTCAAGGTGGTATCACTCTCTGACTGCACATGTTCCCAAATGGTCTCGTCGGGCAGGGAAGCCCCAAGGTCGGTTTTGCTGCCATCCGTGGTTTTGTTTGCCCATTCCCAAAGCTGGCGCAACACCGGTTCCTTGCCGTCAAAATCAAAGGCTGCCGGTGCGTTAACAGCCTCCTCCAGTTTGCGCAGGCAGACATAATTGTTGCGGCCCTTGACCAGCACTGCACGAAACGGCTCGGGGAAAAATTTTTCGATCAGGGGGATGTCTTTTTCCGTGAGCTGCTGTTGCAGGTTGATGGTGTTGGTGGAAACGACCACGCGCTTTTTATTGGCCCGGCTCCATGCAATTGCCGGCAGCAGGTAAGCCATGGTTTTCCCCGTGCCTGTGCCCGCTTCGATCATGGCAATTTTGCTGTTCTGGAAAGCATCCACGACTTTGCGCAGCATAAGCACCTGTGGCGGACGGCTCTCAAATCCATCCATGACCGCAGAGAGCGGCCCCCCGGCGGAGAGCATATCCACCAGAGCCTGCTCATCGATACTCTTCGGCTGGCCAACGGCCATGGCCTCGACAACCGGATAGAGTTCCGTCACGTCATTGTTGACGATGTAAAAGCCAATGCCCTCATTCCCCAACTGGCTGGCGATGTGGTTGTCCGGCGTAGAGGGGGTCAGCGTGCCGGACGGGTGGTTGTGGATAACAACATCCCCGGGACGGCAACCGCTGGTGATCGCCGCTACCGACTCCGAGTTGCCGCGCGCCATTACAGCGAATTCGGTGATGACACCGTCTTCATCGGTGAAGCCAACGAAAAAAACTTCGTTGCCGCCAGCTGTTGCGATCGCCTCTGCCATCTCGGCGGCGACAGTCTCGGTCATGTATTTTCGCAGATCAAACATCTGGGTCAAAACAGCTCCTGTTGAGCAGACGGTTCAAGAGGGTGCGCATCGTAGCCTTGTTGGCGAAGAAACTGATAATAGGTTTTCGGACCATGAGTGGTGTAAATCCGCTTTGGCCGGACTCGATCGATATACTTCAACAAACCGTCGAAATCAGCATGGTCACTCAGGGGCAAAACCATATCGACACCATAGCGGAAGCGGGCTTCCGGCCTGATGCCCCAACCAGTGAGAAATATGGAAAATGGTTTCTGCAATCGTTTAACGACACGCTGGCGCCGGGCTGCCGGAGGCAGGATCAACACACGACCGGGCACCGCAGTGTCCGCACGCAGCCGGTCATAGCTGCCAAAGTCGATGCCATGTTTTTCATAAACCTGTGCGAGATGAATGATCGAGCCGTGCACGCTCAGCGCAAATCCATTGTCTGAGAGGATTTTCATCGCTTCCTGCGCTTTACCGAGAGCATAACCATAAATACAGGGGATGTAGCCCTGAGCGAGCTTTTCAGAAACGAGGTCGCAAAGCTGCTGTGCAAGAATTTGCCGCGAGGGAAACCGATACGCCGGATTGCCAAACGTACACTCCATGATCAACGTATCGCAGGTGGGGTAGGCAAGAGGTTCAGCAGTGCTGCAGGGCTCGGTATTAAAATCACCGCTGTAAAGCAGCCGCTCCCCCGCCTCATTCTCGACCAGGGTCTGTGCTGATCCCAGAATATGACCGGCGGGAAAAAGCGTGACCTGCACCTGCCCAAATACGAGCGACTCGCCAAAAGGCATCACCGTGGCCGGGATATGGCCAAGGCGTCTGCGCATCAGCGAAACTGTTGCCGGTGTGGCAAAGATATGTTTGTGCCGGCGGGCGTGATCCATGTGTGCGTGACTGACGCAACAATGCGACACTGTTTTCGCCGCATCCAGCCACAGGCTGCTGCCGTGTAAACGAATTCCTTTATCATATTCAAACACGATGATATGCCATTTGCCGGTTGGTGATCACTCGGACAGTGCAAAACGGGGCAACCGTCCCTGAAAGCTGTTTTTAACCTGAAAAATTCATTCACCCAGTATCAGTCAAGGTATCCACTTAACTCAGAACGGTTGCATTTTTCAACCAGACCGCGTGACAACAGCACGTGCATACCCCAGAACCGTCATTTCGGTTTCCCCGCAGGGGAAGACCGGAATCTCCCTGACTCTGGCACGTGCCAGAAAAGATGAGATTCCGGCACTGCGCTTCGCTTGGCCGGAATGACACATGTCGATATCAGGACCAGACAGGAGACACTTCATTGGACAAATTTTTCGGTTATCCCGGCTTTCCTTGCGTGGAAAACTGATTTGTGAAAAAATCCGGTTAAACCATGAAATGTAGTGTATTCTGCCTGCAAAAAAAACAGTTTTCATGCTCTCCCAAGCTATATTTCGCCCGTGAGTAAGAAACCAGCCGGCTTTGTGCTCAAAATGACAATCTGCAATAGCATACCACTTTCAACCGCCCCGATTCTTCCCGTGGGGTACACCATAACCGGACAACAGGAATAAAAAAAGGGCCTGATCGAAAACTCAACCAGACCCGGAACACGGTGCGAGTGGTTCTCCCCCCAACACGGAGCTGAACTCTAAATCATTGGGGAGATCATTTCTCTTTCATTATGACGAAAAACGACCCCATTGCCCAACAGGACAGGAAAACCATCTTTTTTTCCCACTTTTTTTTGCGGGCTTGAAAAGTTAGTGCCTTATCTCTACCTGATCGATACAAGACGGTACAGAAAAGCGATCTCCTGTGTCCTGCCAAATCCAACGAATCTGTCCATTTATTTGACAAATAGTGTGCCATACTACCGCATGCTGCAATATCACTGCATAATTACATTAAAAACAGGACCATGCAACAATGCAGTAAAATGGAGCCACGCATCCAAATGGTGCAATATTGCACCATTTGGGGTTATTCTTTGATGTAATTTCGCAACATTTTGGGTGTTATTGGGCGGGGCTGACTTTCATCACCAACAGGGTGAGGTCGTCATGCTGAGGTTGGCCGGCTGTATGCTTTTCCACCTGGCGCAGGATAAAATCGAGTATCTCCCGGGCCTGGGCTTGAGGGTTTTCTGAAACATAGACCATCACACAATCTTTGACAGCGTTCATACCGAGCTGGTTCATATCTTCGTCCATAGCCTCGGTCAGGCCGTCTGTGTAAAAGAGAACGACATCACCATCCTTCAGGATAATTGTCGCCTCAGTGCCGCGATTTTCTTCCAGGATGCCGAGAGGGGCGGCACTGCTTTTGAGAAATTCGTGCGTGCCGTCGGTACGGATGACAAGGGGAGGATTATGGCCGGCGTTGACATAGTGCAGCGCACCTGTTTCATATTCATAAACAGCGAAGAAAAACGTCGCGAACAGGTTTTCAGCGGTGGATTCACGGATGAGTTGATTGATATTGCAGACGATGTGCTCTGGTTTGTCCTCATAGCCGATCTGCGCGCGCAAGCTACCCTGCAGACAGGACATCACCAGCGCGGCCCCGATACCCTTGCCGGAAATATCGGCGATGGCGATGGCCAGAGCTTCATCGCGTACGTGCAGCAAATCATAGTAGTCGCCACCGACATAACTGTGCGCCCGCGAAAATGCGGCAATATCCGTCCGGGGTACGCTGACGATTTCACGCGGCAGCAAGCGGTTCTGTATCTGCTGCGCCAGCTCCAGCTCGTTGTCGATCTTGCGCTTCGCCAGCGCCTCGCTGTAGAGCAGCGCATTTTCAATCGCGACCACCGCCTGAGTCGTCAGGCTTTCGAGCAATGAAATTTTACGGCTGTCAAAAACCATTACCTGATTGGCGATGCGCAGGACGATGACGCCGAGCACTTTTTGTGACCGTTCCTGAGTATCGACGATTTTGCGCGAACGCATGGACAGGGCCAGCATTCTGCAGGGCAAGCCGGAGACAACATTCATATTCTGGATAAACTCCTGCCGGCCGCTTTTGTGATAAACATAGTGTTTCCCATTGCTCGCCATCTGCTCTACCAGGGTGCGCACCCGTGTCTGCAGATCACCGCTATCTCCGAACAGACGGATGTTGCGCGTCATGCGCGGCTGCCACTCGCCGCTTTCGTCCGGCATCCACAACATGGCGTCGCGGGCGTTGGTCAGAGCGACCACGCCGTCGAGTATGGCGGTCAGCACTTCATCCAGCATATTCTTGCTTTGGATTTCGCGCGAAATTTTCATCAAGGTTTCCTGGATAAACTCGCCGGTATGGGTGTGGATGCGATCTTCAGGAAAATCCCCTTCCGAAAAATAAAAGTAAAGCTTTGCCGCTCCGATCTGAATACAATCATAATTATTCAGGGCGACCTTGCTGATTTCTTTGGAGTTGACGAGGGTGCCGTTTTTGCTCTTGAGGTTTTCGATATGGAAGACGCCGTCTTCATAGGTAATGGCAGCATGCCGGCGGGAAACAGCGGGATCGGAAAGCACGATATCGCACTCTTCATCACGGCCGATCACATAATCATGCGTGAAAACATAGTGCGTGGTATCATTGCCCATCCGGTCAACGAGGCGGATTTTTGCCTTAAAAAAGCGCTCTCCACAGTGTTCACAATAGAGGGCGCCGGCAGAACTGGTGGTATTGCAGCGTACACATTTCATGGGGAGCGTTTACCCCGCGTTCTTCATCAAACAGCGTTTCGCGCACGGGAAACGGCTTTGCTGAAAATTTTTATTCGCAGATACGATAGTTTTTAGCATCATGATAATAATGCCGTTAATCTGAATTTTTTCAGGTGATTGGAGTGCGGATTCCGGGTTCAGGAGACCAGCCCGGCTTTGACCTGCAGCAACGCATCACGAAATTCCGTCGTGGTTTGAAAGCGCTCGGAAGGATCCTTGGTGATCGCTCGTGCGATGACCTCATCGTACGTATCAGGCAGGTCATCATTCACAGCACTGGCCGGTGCCGGCTCTGTGTGCACAATTTTATATGCCAGCGCTGCCAGGCTGTCCGCAGAGAACGGCCGTGTGCCGGTCAGCATTTCATAAAACAACACACCCATGGAGAAGATATCCGCTCTGCCATCCACATCCCGGCCTTCGATCTGCTCCGGAGCCATATAACTCGGCGTGCCGACGACCCGGCCCGTCTGGGTCAGAGTCAAATGATTGGTAACCTTTGCAATCCCGAAATCGGTCACTTTGACCATATCCTTTTCCAGAATGAGGATATTCGAGGGCTTGATATCCCGGTGTACGATACCAGCGGTATGAGCAAACTCCAGAGCCTTGCAAATTTGCAGGATGATATCGATAGCGCGCGCCGGGGGCAGCATCTTTTCACGATCGAGCAGGATGCGCAGATCCGGCCCTTCGATATACTCCATAACGATATAGGAGTACGAGGCCTCATCTTCGACATCGTAAACGATGACGATGTTGGGATGGCTCAGTTTAGCAGCAGCGCGTGCTTCGCGGTAAACCCGGCTTTTCAGCCGTTTGATCTCATCGGCTGATGCTGTCAGGCTGTAGGAAACGGTTTTGATCACGACCGTTCTGTCCAGCTTCGGGTCCCAGGCTTTGTACACCCTGCCGGCAGAGCCTCGCCCGATCTCTTTTTCGATGATATAGCGGCCGATTTTGCGCAACTTGAACTGCGCCATATCCACCGTGCTGGTGGCATCCCGGTCCGGATCGATCGAGGCCGCGAAATCGAGGTCGCTGTCATCCGTGGTCAGCTCGTTTTCTTCCACGAGAGAAAGAAAATCCTCCTCGTCCTGCTCTGAAAACGAGGAGGGCAAAACATCGACGGTCTCGCTCTCCCGTTCACCATTTTCTTCGATAATCTCGACGATCTCGGCTTTATCGCCGGCATCGACGAGATTCTCAAAGAACTCCATGGTCGAGGCAGGCATTTCCGTGCCGCCTCCCTGTTGGCTTTGAGAAGCGTCAGCCTGCGGTGCCTCTGGCGCCGGTGGGTCCTCATCGGCAAAAACAGAGTGCTGTTGCCCCTCACCGGATCGACGACGCAAGTACACGCCTCCTGTCACGATGAGCAGCAGGAAAAACACAGCCACCAGCGTGGGCAGCCAGGAGCCCGGAGCACGAACCGTTTTCACAGGGCTGGAAGAATTCTTCCCGGCAATCAGTTCCTTTGAAGGAGGCTTTGATTCAGGTGGCTCCTGCTGGGACGGACGCTGCTCTGTTTCAGCGACTACCTGCGGGCGGCGAATGTTCTGGTTCGCCCGATCCCGGGCCATCTTCAACGAATCGAGACGGGCAAGGTATAAAGACGCCTGTTCTCCGGCGGTTGCATCATCGAGCAGCGCTGTGAAAGCTTTCTCGGCGCGGTCGAAATCCCCGGCGTCCATGGCCGCAACCGCTGCGCGCAAGGTATCACGGGCTTTCTTTTCAACCCTGACAGCGCTTTTCTCCGCACTCTGCTTGCGCAATACCCTGCGCATGCGGCGCGTGTCCCGGAACGAGTCCGGAACGGTTTTCAAAAGCGCCAGCGCCCCGGATGTGTCGCCCTTTTTTTGTCTGGCTCTGGCCTGAAGGTACTTATCGAGCTGGTGCGCCGATTCGAGCAATTGCTTCGCCTGAATATGCCCCGGATCATAGCGCAGAACTTCATTCAAAGCCGTGACAGCATCAGCCGGTTTATCATTCTCGATCAGTACGCGCGCTTTATCCAGCAACAGCGCGATCTGCTGCTCGTTATGCGCCTTGAGACGAAACTTCCTGGCATTGGCATTGTCCGGGTCGATGGCCAAAGCCCTGTCATAGGCCTCGAGGGCTTTGTCATACTTGCCTTGATAATAATAGATCAGGCCCAGATTGGTCCAGGCACCGGCCTGGCGTGTGGCAGGCTTCAGCGAAAGCTCAATCGATTTTTGCGTGGCAATGCGTGCTTTTTCGTATTCACCCTTGTAATAATAGCAGATGCCGAGATTATAGTAAAACAATGCCGTGGGCCGTGAGCGGGTCAATTCGATGGCGCGCTTCAGATTGCCGATCGCTCCATCGATATCACGATCGCGGATCTGTGTTTCTGCGAGTTCATTATAGCTGTAAGCCAGAGAAAGAGGCAGGTTGTTAGCCTGAGCAAGGGCGGGGTCGTTTTTGAGAATCTTCTCAAAAACCGGAATCGCTTTGTCGTAAAGTTTCAGCTCGTAATAGGCTGCTCCCAGAACCGCCTGTGCGATAGACCAGTCCGGATAGCGCTCGAGCAGAGGCTTCAGCT
>DRLW01000676.1 GCA_011375275.1 Bacteroidota bacterium | reverse complement strand
TTTTTATCCCATTTATACAAGAGCGCTGCGTATCAGGACGTCGGGACAGTTGAAAAATTTTATTCAGTGACTGCTCAGGGTGTCCAGTTTACTCAGCAAACCAGGCCTGGCCCAGTTTCCGGCATGTGTCATTCCGGCCAGCGAAGCGCGGTGCCGGAATGGCAGCTCTGGTGCAGGCACGTGCTGTGGTCTGGCGGACTGGATAAAAAAATGCAACCGTGCTGGGTTACATGGATAACCCGGGATGACTGCGCTTCATCTCAGACTTTTTCGCTGGCATACATTCGTACCCTCTTCCTGCCCGTTCATGTTGCTGAGGCTGGAATGCCCGCTGGCTGTTGCTCGGTCCGGTCGCGGAACAGCAGCATTTCAGCGACCAGCATCACCAGGGCGAGGGCGAGGAAAAACCGCCATAGCGGCTTCCCCTGACGCTGCTCACGGATGCGCTGAGGCAGTTCATCACCGAGCGGCATGGTGACAACACGCAACGGGTGCAGGGCCTGCGCCAGGCTATCAGCAGGCAAGACGGGTGCGGTCATCTCGCCCGGTGCAAAATTTACCGCTACAGCATAGAGCTGCTCATCTCCGCTCATAACCCGGTAGAATCCGCCCCGGCCGGTTTTATCATATCGGATAAGAAAAGCATTTTTTTCGACTGCCGGCCTGAGCATCGTGCGCCGTTCATCCGGCAGCACCAGGCTTACTTCGCCCGCGGCACCGGAACTCATCCGAATCCGATAGCGAAGCTCTTCTCCTGCAATCAGTTCCGCGACGGGTGAACGGCCTCTGCTGGCTGCATAGCGCACAGAGCGATCGACCAGAGGCGCAAACACCCCTTTGTACACGATATCCGACCAGCGATCATCAGCACTGGTGAAAAACAGCAACGCCCGCCCCCTGTCCGGGCTGACTTCTGCCAGCAGGGGCAAACCATTGCTGTATTGGATAATCGTCACAGCGTCTGTGCTCAAACGAGCGCGCATCGCGAAACGGAAAAACGGTGACTCGACACGAACCTTCTGCTGATCATCGAAGACCGAGGCAAACAGGGGATGCCCCTGGTTTATTTTTCCCATCCGCAATACCGGAGCTGTGGAGGCGATATCTCCGATGCTCTCCGCCAGCTCACCCGCGGCCAGATTCTTCAACACCGTCGTGTTGTAGTTACGCGCATCGATCGCCTCGCCGAGAAACAACAACAGCCCGCCGCCGTCCCGAACATAACGATCGAGCTTCGCAGCAGCAGTATTGGAAAAACGCGCCACATTGCTGAGCACAATGACATCGATCCCGTTCAGGGACGTGGTCATCAACTGCCCCGGCTCGATCTCTGAAACTTTGCGTGCTGCTGTGGTCGAGGCAGCCTGCAGGGCGAGACGGATAAACCGGCGACTCTCTTCTCCCGGTCCGACGAGCAAAATACGACTTTCCGGCGGAATATAAAACAGGGAAAATCGCTCATTATCCGCATTGTTCTGGTCGTTTTCGATCACTGCCCGCACATACTGATATCCCGGCTCTCTGGGCACCACGCGCAGCAGTTCGCTGCGTTGCTGCCCGCGTGGGATTGAAATCTGCCTCTGGGCGACGCGCTGGTCATTGAGAAACACACTGAGCAGCCGGTCTTTTTCGTCAAAATCGCCACTGTTGCTGACCGTCACCCTGACCGGTACAGCTTTTCCGGGCTCGAAAATGGCCGCATCAACGCGCAAAGCGCTCAGGGTCAGGTTGCGCATTTTTTCATTCGGCACCACAATATTATAGAAAAGCGTGTTGGCAGCAAAACCTGCCGGCACCGGCCCGGGAGCCGCAATTCTCTGATCGGAAAACCAGTACACTTCATGGTTCGGGTTGGGAGAGGTTGCAAAAGCCTGCTGTGCCAGAAGCAGAGCACCGTCAAAATCTGCTTCGCTGTCGCGCAGTGTGAGTTCGTCAAGAAAACCATCGATGTCTGAATTGGTTTCTGAAAAAGAAAATTTACTGATAACCCGTGCGGGCCGTGCAGCAGCAATGACTGTTATGCGGTCACCCGGTGTGAAGGTCGAGGCCAGCCGGCGCAGCCCCTCGCGCACCAGCGCAAGACGCGTCGCTCCCCGGCTGCTGTTGTGCATCGACAGGCTGTTATCGATGATGAGCACCACGGATGCCTGTGCATCTTTCCCCAAAGCGGGCGAATCCGTCCGCAACGCCGGCTGCATGAAAGCGAGCACCAGCAGTATGATGATCAGCGTGCGCAAAAGCAGCAGCACCCACTGCTTCAGGCGTACCTGGCGGATTTTTTCCTTCTGCATCTGGCGCAGGAACTGCAGGGTGCTGAACGGAATGTGCTTCAGCTTTTTACGGGTAAAAAGATGGATCAGGATGGGAATGGCAGCGGCGAGCAAAGACCAGGCGAGAAAACTATTGAGAAATGTGAGCATAAAAGAAGCGTGTTTCCGAGTAAAACAGCGTTGTAACCAGTCGGTTTTGTTGATTGTGACGAGATTCCCGAGGTGCCTTGCGGCACACATCTGTAACCCTGCCGGTACGGAAAAGTTTCCTCAGAACCCGAGTCTGCGCAGCAGGCCCATTTTGCGGCGTTTCGGCATTTCCACAGGTTGCGGTTCGGGAATTTTCAGCATTTCACCGGCCATGGCTTTGCGCGGGTTGTCCTGAAAAAGGGCCGTGGCATAACGCTCGCCCCAGTTTTCAACGATAATTTCATAGGCATTCTGAATGATCAGCGGACGGCGGTCTGTATTATGCCCGTCGCTGCCGACAAAATGGACCAGCCGGGCGTTCAGCAGCGCGATCGCGGTCTGGCGCACACGCTCACCATAGTCACCGGTCAGGCTGCCGGAGTTGATCTGCAGATAAACCCCGCGCTGGACAAATTCATACGCCCGCATCGGGTTTTCGATAATGCCGACGTTACGCTCCGGATGGGCAAGGATTGGTTTTTTGCCATCGATGATGAACTCGAAAAACTTTTCATCCACGTAGCGAGGGATCGTCTGCATGGGAAATTCAACCAGGAAATAAACCCCATTGTTATTGTATGTCGCTATTTTATGGTCGAGATTCAAATCCGGCTGATAGTACAGCTCCGAGCCCAGGTGCAGGCGTACGGGGATGTGTGCTGAGCGCAACCGCGTTTTGAGATCCTCAAATTTTTCGATTATCTCGTCTTCAAGTGCAAAATCAGACTCGCGCAGGATATGGTGCGTTATGGCAATCTCGGTCGTGCCTGTTTCGTATGCCTGATACACCATGTCCATTGTTTCTTCCCAGGACTGGGAGCCATCATCGATCTGCGGCAGCACGTGCGAATGGATGTCTATCTTCTGCATCTCTATGAAATCCTTATTCTGGCAGCGATGAACGCCTTTACACATCATGAATTGCGTCAACAAACTCCTTCATCAGAGAGCTGTTGGTTTTTTCTTCCAAAACATTTCCTGTGACGATAAAAGAGGCTCCGGCCTGCACACGCTCGCGTGCCTGTTCCGGGGTCCGGATGCCACCACCGACGATCAAAGGGATATTTACATAATCGGCAACTTCTCGAATCATAACAGGATCGACCGGCTGCAGGGCGCCGCTGCCTGCTTCGAGATAGACCAGACGCATGCCGAGATATTCGGCGGCAAGCGCTGTTGCCTTGGCGATGTCGGGTTTGTCGCGCGGAATCGGCCGGGTGTTGCTCATGAACTCTGCGCTGGTCTGGCGGCCGGATTCGATCAGCATGTAGCCGGTGCTGATCGGTTCCACGCCGATATGTTCGAGAATGGGCGCTGCTCGCACCTGCTCTCCGATGAGAAAGTGTGCATTGCGGCCGCTGATCAGAGACAAAAACAGAATCGCGTCAGCGTACTGACTGATCTGCATCGTGTTGCCGGGGAAGACCACGACCGGTATCCTGACCCGATCCCGGATATCCCGAATCAGCTCGTCGAACCCGGAATTCAGAAGCAGGCTGCCTCCGATCAGCAGCAGGTCTGCACCTTCATCCGAGGCTTTCTCTGCCAGCGCCAACAGTTCTGTGCGCGGCAATTTATCCGGATCGAGCAGAACGAAATATCCGGCTCCACGCTTCTTTCTGACCTCGAGCAAATAATGATATACCGACACGCCTCTTTCCATTGACAATCACCCGGCAACGAGTTGCTGCAGAATCCTCCCCACCTGATCGAGGGCCTCCTGCAGGCGGGATGTATCCTTGCCGCCGGCCAAAGCCATGTGTGGCCGGCCTCCGCCTGAGCCTCCCGTGATCGCGGCCACCTGCTTGACAACATCCCCGGCGCGCACCGTCCCGGCTTTGACCAGATCTTCGGTGACGACGCAAACAAAGGACAGCTTGCCGTTGATGCGGGCAGCCAGCACGCCGACTCCGGAGCGCAGTTTCTCACGCAGGCGATCACTCATCACTTTCAGCTCATCAACGCTGTCAGCGGAGACTTCGGCAGCGACAAAGCGGATACCATCCACGCTGCGGGCTTTGCCTGCCAGTGCTTCCACCTCGCTCTGCGCTGCGAGGCGGCGCAT
>DRLW01000675.1 GCA_011375275.1 Bacteroidota bacterium | reverse complement strand
ATGATCTGCTGCGCCGACAAATTGGGCAAAATGCTTTCGAAAATCTGAATCGGAAAACACAGGTTGATGAACCCTGTCGCATCCTGGGCCTTCACTTCGATGGAAATGGAAATGACGATCTCTTCGATCGGCGCGATCTGAATGAAGTTCGGCCTGCTCTGGTAGCTGGTAACATAGCAGTTCAGCGGCATCACCTGCACCCAGGCATTGTTCAGTTCTTTCACCATATCGATACCGATCGATCCGATAATGCGCTGTTCGATCAGGGTCAGCTCGCGCATCTCGTCGAAGGTTTTGCCCGTGCCGCCGAGCAGGCGGTCGATGGAGTAGAAAACAAAGGGCAGAGTCAGCTCCATGATCGCATCACCCTGCAGCTCTTCGATGCGCAGGACGTAGATACAGCTCGGATCGCTCATCGACAGGCTGAACTCGGAATAGGTCACCTGATCCACAGCGATCAGCTTGACGTTGGCCAGGGTGCGCAGTTTTGATGTGAGATAATTTTCGAGAATCTGGCAGAAGCGCTCGTGCACCATCTGCAGGATACGAAAATGCTCCTTGGTGATCAGGTTGGGATGGCGGAAATCATAGATGGAAACCTGCTTCTGCTTCTTCTCTTCCTTCTCTTTCGCCTCGAACGCGTCTCCGGATTCTATGTCCGATAGTAACGCATCTATCTCATTTTGATTGAGAATTTCTGCCACAATTTCCCTCTATTGCATGACAAAGTTTGAGAAATAAACTTTTCTGATTTTTCCGCTCTTCAACAAACCATTGACTTTCTCCCGGATTTCTTCTTTGAGCATATCCTTTTCCTCGCTGCTATCGATATCTTCGAGGGTCTTCGAGACCAGAATACCGATGAGGACATCACGTAACTGCACTTCTTTCTCGGTAAGCTCCTTTTCAACATCCGGGTTTGTGAACTCGAGCGCCAGCGTAATATTGAGAAAACGGATACCCTGTGTTCCGGCGGGATTGACGATGACGTCAGGGACCATATACAGCAAACCCGGCTCTCCGGAGTCGTCCTGCTCTTCTTCAGCGACATCAGCAACAGCCTGTTGTGGCTGCGCAATTTTTGAAATCAGGAAGTAAGCGATGCCGGCCTGGAAGAGCATCAGGGGCAAGCCGATCATCAGGACCATTTTCATGGCCCCGCCGCCAGACTTTTTCTCTTCAGTCTCTTCGCCTTCCTTTTTTTTATCATCATCTGCCATTTTTTTCTCCTGTTTTGCTATCCTTTGTGCTCTTACTGTCGGGCAGCATGTATTGCAACTGATCTATCTTGTTCAGGTTTAAGCGCATTATTTTTTCATTATCTTTGAATTTGACGTACAGCTCCACCCGCCTGTTCTTAGCCCTGTTTTCCGGCGTGGTGTTCGGCACCAGTGGCTTTGTGTCCGCATAGCCGATACAGGCCAGATTTTCTCTTTTGACCCCCATATTCTCAAAATAGTGCAACACATTGATCGCCCGTGCAGCAGACAGCTCCCAGTTCGATGGATAGCGTGGTGTGCGGATGGGGATGTTATCCGTATGGCCCTCGATCAAGATCGTGCCGTTGAACTCCTTGACCATTTCGACGATTTTACGCAACACAGGGAAAAGCTTTGGCTTCAGCCGCGCGCGCCCGGAATCAAACAGCAGGTTGTCGTCAAAAGTAAACTTGACTGCGTCCGGCAAAGACTCAACCTTCACGCCATCTTCCATGTCCATCTTCTTGAGCAGGTTCATGATTTCGGGCACCTTCTCCCAAACCATGGAGAGTTTGTGGAACTGAATCTCCGGATTCTTAACCGTGGACAGGCTCATCAACGCTCGTTTCGATTTCAGAATGCCGAGGGCACCCTTGAGGGACCCCATGGCTTTCTGGAACTCAACCTGTTGAATCGAAGAGAAAGAGACGATCAGGATAAAAAAGGTCAGCAGCAGACTCATTAAATCAGCAAAAGTCGCTAACCACCCCGGTGCCCCGGCTTCGCAATTACACGACTGTTCTTCTTCCATTATTCTGACTCACTTGCGACTGCAGTTGAACGTATTTTGGGTGCAATAAACGAAACAAGCTTTTGCTCGACGATACGCGGGTTATCCCCGCTCTGCATGGCGAGGATGCCTTCCATCATCAATTTTCGGATCAGCACTTCCTCGCTCGACCGGGTTTTCAGCTTGCCCGCGATCGGGATAAAGACGACATTGGCCAGCACGGCGCCGTAAAATGTGGTCAGCAGAGCAACAGCCATTGCCGGGCCGATCGATGAAGGGTCTTCCATGGAACCGAGCATGAGTACAAGCCCGATCAGGGTACCGATCATCCCGAAAGCCGGCGCATACATCCCCATGGTGTCGAACAATCCGGCACCGTTCTCGTGCCGGTCTTTCAAGTAGGAGATTTCCGTACTCAGAATATTGCGGATTGCATCCGGTTCCGTGCCGTCGATAGAGAGCTGCAACCCTTGTTTCAGAAACGGGTCATCGATATTTTCCATCTCCTTTTCCAAGAACAAAATGCCCTCGCGCCGTGCCATGTCCGCGAAATGCACGAGCTTTTTGATCACCTCGCCCGGGGAAGTAGTCTTGTATAAAAAAGCGTTTTTCATCACCCCCATGATAGCGATGACATCACCGAGGGGATAATTGATCAGCGTTACGCCAATGGTGCCGCCGACGACGATCAAAATGGAGCCCGTATCCCAGAATGAGCTCAGGGGGCCGTTTGCCATGATCGAGCCAATGACCATCGCAAAGGAAAGAATAAAGCCGATTAATGTTGCCAGATCCATGCGTTACACCTAACCAGGGAAATTCATAAATTCGAAAAGGTCGCCTTAACTGTATATTATCGTCAGAGTAACAGCAAGGCCCTGCGCCGAATAAAATTTTTCTGCATCCTGCCGTCCTGCGTAAAGCGCTTCTTCAACAGAATAGCGGGTCAATTTGTAAATTCCGGATCGTTCAGGTCTTCGCCAAAATTGGTTGCCCGCAGGCGACGTTTGTACTGAACCACACGCCGCACGATCTCTTCCACACCTTCGCACACGACAAATTTCGATTTGTTCGTGAGCGTAATGATCGTATCAGGGGCTGCTTCGATCGTCTCGATCATCTCGGCATTGATAACAAACTCGCTGCCGTTCAAACGCGTTACTGTGATCAATTCTTCATCCTTTCCGCTCCTGCGGGATAGTACTTTCCTGCCCCGGATCAACTCCGGGACAGGCTCTTATTTATTTTATCGTTTCAAATTCACCAATTCCGTAAGCATTTCGTCGCTTGTGGTGATCACACGGCTGTTTGCCTGGAAACCACGCTGGGCAACGATCATGTTGGTGAATTCCTGTGCCAGATCGACGTTGGACATCTCCAGAGCGCCTGGAATGATTTCCGACTGGATCGATTCACCGGCAAAACCAAAAATCGGATCACCGGAGTTACCGGTCTGGCGGTACGAGTTATCACCGACGCGCTGCAAACCGGAAGCATTGTTGAATGTAGCAATGCTGATCTGTGCCAGAGTCTGCGAAACGCCGTTGCTGAACACACCGGTTATGGTGCCTGAGCGGTCGATAGCGATATCCTCGAGATCACCGTTGCCATAGCCGTTCTGGTAAGGCGCCACAGCAGTGGATGGCGAGGAGAACTGGGTCAGGCCATCGAAATCTCCCAGCGTGCCGACATCGAGTTTGACATCCATCACCTCGGCGCCATTATTCGGATCGATCTTCAGCGAGGTCAGGCCATTATCAAAGGTGAAGGTGTTCAGCGAACCATCGGCATTGAAGGTTACGATCCCCGAGCTGCCGCTGGAAATGATCTCATCACCGTTGGTGCTGGCCTCCCAGGTCCACTGATTGTTCAGGTCCGTCTTGGTAAAGGTCAACGTGATCAGATGCTCCTCACCGAGGGCATCATACGCCGTGATGCTGGCGCTGTGCGTGATGTCCTCCGCGGCTTGCAGCTCGTCAAAACTGAGGGCTGTGTTGAAAACACTGTTCGAAGTCACCCGCAGCGAAAGCGAGGTGATGGCATTCTCTTCGCCCTTGTCACCTTCGATTTTCAACGAGCCGTCGCTGTCGATGTAGGCGCCGGGCAGCGATTCGATGCCGAGCATCGTCTCGATTTCCGACATCAGATCATCCAGAGTGCTGGTGTTGGTCACTGTGTATGTTGCCGTCACTCCGGTGCCGTTAACATCGGCGCTCATCTGGATGACATCATCCACAGCGAGGCCCAGGGACTCGCCATTGGCATTACGCAGCTTGGTCAGCTCCTCGCTTCCGGATGAAACATGCGAGAACTGATCGGTCGAAGTCGTGGTGCCCGCACTGCTGTCCACTACGCCGTTTGCCGATGAAAATGCCGACTCCAGGGTCGGGTTGTTGCTGCTGAACTCCAGCGTATGCGCCGCGCCGGACTCATCGGTCATGACAATAGCACCGTTGGCATCCAAAGCTGCTGAGAAAGAATCCGCTGAAAAATCATTGTTGATCTCCGCGATCAGGTCATCGAGAGAGTTGAAATTGCCGTTTCCGACCGAGGAATCATTATTGACATAAAAATAAGTATTTGTCGTCGTACCGTCTGATACAGTGAGGCTGGTGACACCAGAAACCAGACCCGTGACATATGAGTTCGACTGGCCGCGGGCAAAAAGGCCGTTGACATCGGTATCGTCACCAGCTTCCTCAATAGCGAGGATGACGTTGCTGTCCAGAATGGTCGCCAGAGGCTCAGCACTGGCATCGAGGTTTCCGGAAAATTTGATTTCCGTCGTCGCCTTGGCCGGCACTTTCTGGCCAAAGGGCAGGACGATATCTTCGATAATCGAGCTGCTCGGGATGACACCCCGGCTGTCCGCCATCTTGCCCTGGATGATCCAGCCATTGGTCGGATTGACCAGACGGCCATTGGCATCAAAGCTCAAAGCACCGGCACGGGTGAAATATTTGGTTTTGCCGGAGCGCATCACAAAGAAACCATCACCGGCAATTGCCAGATCAGTCACCTCGCCCGTGCTTTCCAGATTGCCCTGGGAAAAAATCGTATCGATACTGGCGATACTCATGCCCAGCCCGACCTGAAAGGGATTGGTTCCGCCCTCAGTATCTGACGGCCGGGTTGCGCCTTGCAGCGTCAGGGCCAGAACTTCGCGGAAATTGACCCGGCCAGCCTTAAAGCCGACCGTGTTGACATTCGCGATGTTGTTACCGATGACATCCATGCGGGTCTGGTTGTTACGCAAACCGGAAACACCCGCAAAAAGTGATCGCATCATGGTTGTGTACCTCCATGAGATTGAAGTGAACTGATATGAAATGCGAGACGTGACTGCGTCAATCGTTCAGCAGTCAGGCATTCCTCACAGAGGTCCTGCCGCATCGTCTCAGCGAATTGATTTCTCTGTCTCGTGTTTTTCTGCTAACCCGCCGGCTCCTGAAATTGCGTTTCACGCGAGGGGCGGCATAACCGAAAATTTTTGTTCAGCACAACGAACGTTGCTGTTCGGTTCTTTCGAATACCGGTATCATCACGAAAAAACAACGGCGCCGTCGATGTTGGTAAAAACCCGCTGGGCGGCTGCCTGCCGCTCCATAGCCGTCACCACGGTATTGTTCGGCACGTTGACGATAAAGGCAGCGTCCGGTGTGAGAACCAACGTGTCGCGAATGCCTTTTTCGCGCGCCATACGCACAGCGCTGTCCAGAAGAGCCGCCTGCTGGCTGTCGATGCTGATTTCACGACTTTGCAGCCGCTCCTGCACATGCCGGGACAGGCTGACTCCGCCTTCTTCCCGGCTTGCACGACGCAGCAGCTCCTGAAAATCCGGCTTCTGCGCAGCACCTTTCTGGCTACGCCCCGGGCGTTCCTGCGGCTGAGGCGTGATGCGACCCGGCGCCGGATCAAAGGGT
>DRLW01000674.1 GCA_011375275.1 Bacteroidota bacterium | reverse complement strand
GCGCAACCAGAAACCCTTCATCACCGTCAACTGCCCATCGATTCCGGACCATCTGATCGAAAGTGAATTATTCGGCCATGTCAAGGGTGCGTTCACAGGCGCTCTGCGGGATCACAAAGGCAAGTTTGAGCTCGCCGAGGGCGGCACGCTGTTTTTAGACGAAATCGGCGATCTCAAGCAGGAATTGCAGGCCAAACTGCTGCGCGTGCTGCAGCAACGTGAGATCGAGCGTGTCGGTGGTGAGCGCTCTATTCCGGTCGATGTGCGCATCATCGCTGCGACCAATCGCAACCTCGAAGAGCTGGTCCGCGAAGGTAAATTCCGCGAGGATCTATACTACCGCCTGTCGGTCTTCCCCATCAACCTGCCGCCGCTCAGGCAGCGCAAGCAGGATATTCCGCATCTGGTCCGCCATTTTCTGCAGCAATCCGAGATCGGCAAAACCCTGCGCCTTCAGCCTGAGGCGCTCGAAGCTCTGTTGCAGTACGACTGGCCCGGCAATATCCGTGAGCTCGAAAATGTGGTCGAGCGGGCCGTCATCCTTGCTGAAAACAACACTATCACGCCGGATATCCTGCCCATGTTCACAGCCAAAAAAGAGGAACTCTCCACCAAGACCATCGCCCTCGCAGACCCGGGCTCGCTCATGGAGCTGGAAAAAAGCGTGATCGCTGCGACCCTGGAAAAGTACGGCGGCAATCAGACAGCAGCCGCACGCGCGCTGCAGATTCCCCGGCACGTGCTCATTTACCGCATGAAGAAATTCGGCATTTCATGAACGATGGCTGCACGGTTTCACCAACTGAAGCATCCTCCGGTGTGTGGGGGATGCTTTTTTTATGCCTCGCCGGGTGTTGACTATTCTCCAAATTTTTGTAGAATTTTCTACAAAAAGTGCTGTTTTTCAAAAGTTCTGTGATGTGGTTTAAAAAAATAACTTTTTTTTCATCGATTATGAGTGACATTATCCATCTGCCCAAAACAGCATCTGCACTCATCCAGCGATGTCCGGGGATTTGGAAGAAGCTGCACATCGCAGGATAAATCGCTTTAATTATATTTTAATCAGATAGTTACAAAAAAAATATTTCTTTGAATAAAATTTTTCAGATATCCGGCCTATCCCGCAACCACGTGAAAATTCGTAAGCAAACCGGGACAGAGCCCTCTATTGTTGCTAAAAAGGCACTTTCCTGATTCCAAATTCAACATTATCGCCAACTCTCGTCCATCACCCCACCGGGGATCCCCTGAGAAAGTTCTCACATTGCCGGCGGTTGATCGGCCGCACAAATCCCGTTTCTCAGCGTACTTTGTTTTCGGCATAGAGCTTGCCTTGAGATGGGGAACTTTGACAATCAGAACGCTAACTCCATTCATTCAATGACTTGACAGGTAAGATAAGGATGAAAAAAATAAGACGAATCATGCACTATTCATTGACACCGGCTCTGCTTGTGGCCGGGTTAATTACAACCGGAGCCGCCCAGGAAAAACAGGCCATCGGTTCCCTTGACGACATGTTGTCCCTTGCCATGCAGAACAATCCGGCTATCAAAGCGGCTGAACGCAGGCAGGCAGCACTGGCCAGTGTTTCCGAGCAGGTGTCCACCCTTCCGGACCCGATGCTGGGCTTCACCCGCTGGACCAGCAGCGTGGAAACCCGTGTCGGCCCGCAGGAAAATGTCTTTTCTCTGTCCCAACGCATACCGTTTCCGGGCAAACTGGGTTTGCGCGGAAAAATTGCCGACCAGGACGCCATCGCCGCACAGTACACCCTCGAAGCGGTACGCCGCGATGTTGCGTTCAAGGTGAAGGCTGCCTTTTCTGATCTCTATCGCATCGACAAATCACTCCAGACCCTGGATACCTACCAGGAGTTATTGCGGGACTTCTCGACGGTAGCAGCGACCAAGTATGCAACCGGCCAGGGCATCCAGGCCATGATCCTCAAAGCAGATGTCGAGATATCCTCGATCATCGCGCGCAAGCTGCAGTTTCAGAAGTTGCGCACCGGCGTGGTTGCGCGTCTCAATGCGTTGATGAACCGGCCATCTGAGGCCGGAATTCAGAAAGCAGACACCATCCGCACCACTCCGCTGAATATCGACGAACAGCGCATCCTGCAAAAAGCCTGGCAGGCCCGACAGGAGCTGCTGGCCCGCAAGGCGATGATCAGCAAGGCGGACTATGCCTTTAAACTCGCCAAGAAAAACTACATGCCTGATTTCAATGTGCAGGCGACCTATATCACCATCCCGAAAGTGAACGATCTCTTTGCTGATTCCGGCAAAGACCCTCTCGGCTTCATGGTGGGCATGAACATCCCTATCTGGCTGGGTAAAAGGCGTGCAGCCGTCACCCAGGCCGAAGAAACCCGCGCCTCGCAGTCACTTCTCTATGAAAATTTACGCAACAGCGTGGAAGCGGAAATTACAGATATCCTGTTCCAGATTCAGACCATAGAGGAAACCCTGCGCTTATATGAGCAAGGGTTGCTGATCCAGGCGGAAAGCAGCCTGGAATCTGCAACATCTGCCTATAAAACCGGCAAGCTGGACTTCCTCAACCTGTTGGATGCGGAACGCATGCTGCTGCAGCTTCGGCTGGCCTACATCAAGGAGCAGGCGAGCCACTTCAAGCAAGTCGCTGCTTTAGAGCGCGCTGCCGGCGGTTCACTGGAATAAGTTGACATAAAACGAACTGAAAAACCCATAATGACATACCCGCACAGATCGGGTAGATTTTCAGGAGAATGAGATGAATACCATACAAAGAAACATGAAACATGTGATCACGGTACTGATTCCGTTGATTCTGGCAGGCTTCCTTTTCGCCGGCCTTTCCGGCTGCGGTGGCGATGAGGCAGGCCAGGAGCAGGCAGAGTCCGGACAGCTCTGGACCTGCGGCATGCACCCCAACGTCATCCAGGAAGAGCCGGGTAACTGCCCGATCTGCGGCATGAAACTCACACCGCTCAAGTCCAGCACTGCAGAGGGCAGCAGCGAACACAGCGAGGAAGACCACAGCGGGATGGACATGGGCGAGCAGCAAAGTGGTGGCGAGAAGAAAGATAAAAAGATCCTGTACTGGCGTGCTCCCATGGACCCGACCTACATTTCCGACAAGCCGGGGAAATCTCCCATGGGCATGGATTTGATTCCGGTCTATGAAGG
>DRLW01000673.1 GCA_011375275.1 Bacteroidota bacterium | reverse complement strand
GCGTTGGTATCCGTTTATCAGTTGATATTTGGTCCCTTTCATATAAAGACCGTATTTTCTGCCGTAAATCCCGTATGATCCAGCCCGTACACCTTGCGCGAAGGAAGAGTGTAAACATGCGGGTGAACGCACAGGCTGTCTGTTTGAAGTTTGAAAACCTGTGTATTGATGGATTTTCAGACTTTGCCACCACATAGGTTTAAGGAGATACTGATGAGAAAAATTCTCTGGTTTTTATCACTGTTTATCTGGGCTTCTCCCGCCTGGCTTGCTGCTCAGCAGGGCACCATTGCCGGGCATATTATCGACATGAGCGATCGTCAGCCCATGGTTGGTGTCAACGTTATCGTGCAGGGGACACATCGCGGTGCAGCCTCGGCTGCTGACGGTTCTTATCGCATCGAGCACATGCCTGCCGGCGTGTACACGCTGGTTTTCCGCATGATCGGTTACGAGCAAAAAACCGTCACCGATGTATCTGTCAAGCCCGGGAAAACTGCGCGCGTCGATGTCGGGTTGCAGGAGCAGATTCTTGACAGTGGCGAAGAGATTGTCGTCACTGCCCGCAGTTATTTTGAAAAAGCCGCAGATGCGCCGGCGAGCACGCGCATTCTCGGCTATGAGGACGTACGCCGCTCGCCGGGAGCGCGCGAGGATATCAGCCGCATGCTGCAGAACCTGCCCGGTGTCACGCCGACGACCGATGACCGCAATGATCTGGTCATCCGCGGCGGCAGCCCGTCGGAGGTGCTTTTCCTCGTCGATAATATCGAAATTCCCAATCCCAACCACTTCGGCACCCAGGGCGCCAGCGGCGGCCCGATCAGCCTGCTCAACAACGAGTTCATCAGCGATGTCGATTTTCATGCCGGAGGTTTTCCCGCAAAATATGGCAACAAAGTGTCTGGTGTGCTCGATATCCATTTGCGCGAAGGCAATCGCGAAAAGATGAGCGGGCTGGTCGATCTCGGTTTTGCCGGAGCCGGCGGGCAGATCGAAGGGCCGCTGGCCGGCGGGAAAGGCAGTTACATGTTCAGCGTGCACCGCAGCTATCTCGAGCTGCTGGAAAGCGCGATCGATGTCGGTGGCCTGCCTGTATATACCAATATGCAGGCTCGGGTGGTTCGGGATTTAGGCAGCAGTATGAAGCTTTCGCTGCTTGCTATCGGCGGCGATGATTTTATCGATATCGATGCTGATCCTGATGATGAGGACCTGCGCAAGAGCATTTCGGATACGATCCGTGTTGAATTCATCAGAAATAAAACCAGACAGCTCACTGTTGGTGGCACGCTGACGAAAATCTGGAATGAGCGTTTGTTTTCGAGCCTGACTTTATCCCATTCCTATAACCGTTTTTTTATCGATTTCAACAACCGGGAAAAGCAGATTATTACCGGAACGGATGGCGGCCTGGAACTCAAAACCCTTCCCGACAGGGAGAGGGATACGTATGACAACATTTCGGTAGAGCGGTTGACAAACCTGAAATTCGATGCCAGCTATCTTTTCGGCAAAAAGGGAGAGCTGAATTGGGGGGTACAGGCTCGCCTGGCTTCCTATAATCATGAGGTCACTTTTCAGCCATCAGACTCTCTGAATGAGACCGGTGGCCGGAGCGAACCCTATACGATCGCTACGAGCCAGAGCATCACTCCCAAAACCGGGGCATACGTTTCCTGGAGTGCCAGGCCGAGCAATCGTTTTACCCTGACCACAGGGCTGCGGTACGACTATTTCGACTTGCTGAAGACCCATGATTGGAGCCCGAGTTTCAGCGCCAGCTATGTTCTGACGGACCGGTTGACGATCAACGCAGCAATCGGGCGGTATTATCAATCACCAGAGTTTGTTTATATCACCGGTGATCCGGAAAACAAGAACAGGTTGAAGAGTATCCGCAGCGATCATTATATCCTGGGCTTCGATTATCTGCTGCGTGAGGCAACTCTGTTCTCTCTCGAGGTGTACAGGAAAAATTACGACCAGTATCCCGTGGCTTCAGACCCGGCATACAGCTTCTTTTCCACCGCCAACAGTGGTTCGCAATATGGTTCAGTTGGTGGGAGAGCGCTGGTCAGTAAAGGCCAGGGACGAGCCTATGGGGTTGAGGTATTGCTGCAGAAAAAGCTGGTGCAGGGGCTGTATGGTCTGGTCAGTTATTCCTGGTCGCGTATCGAACACAAAGCCCTCGATGGCATTTATCGCGCAGGCGAGTTTGATAACCGGCTCGTCGCCAATGTTTTACTCGGCTATCGCCTGAATAAAAACTGGGAGTTCAGCCTGAAATGGCGCTACGCCGGTGGGCGGCCGTACACGCCTTTTGATGAGGCATTATCCCGTACTGTCGGACAGGGTATTCTCGATGTCAGCCGGGTAAATGGTGAACGCGTCGCAGCGTACAAAAGGCTTGATCTGCGATATGACTACAGGAAGTATTTCAAGAATCTGGTTCTCATCAGTTATTTTTCGATCGAAAACGTTTTGAATATCAAGAACGATGGGCTGGTTTTGTGGAATAAGAACACCGCAACGACGACGGTGACCCGGCAGACCGGGTTTTTGCCGGTGGGAGGCGTCCGGCTGGAGTTTTGAGGTATCCTTAGAAAATTTAGGATTTGAAAAAAGAAAACCTTGCGAAGGTTCCGAACCTTCGCAAGGTTTTTTATCCCTGTGGCAAAAAACTCATTTCCCGGCCATTTTCTGCAGCTCGCGCGAGATGATCTGGGTGAACAATCCGGAGCCGGCGAGATTCTGCCCGCCATCGACGACGAGGACCGTGCCGCTGATGTAATCGGCCAGCGGGCTGGCCAGGAAAACCGCTGCCTGTCCGATTTCATCCGTGCTGCCGAAACGCCCCAGCGGAACAGCCCGGCGCAGCTGCTTGCCCGCCTCGCCCGGTGCCAGACGCTTCATGCCCTCGGTCCCTTCGATCGGACCGGGAATGATGCTGTTCGCCCGGATACCGTAGCGCCCCCATTCCAGGGCCAGGGTTTTCATCATGTTGTCGATTCCCGCTTTGGCCGCGCCGACGTGAACCTGTGCTGCGTACGGCACCATGGCCATGCCTGCAGAGATGAAAATGATATTGCCGCTGGTTTCTTTCAGTTGGTCAAATGCGGCCCGCGCTGCGTTGAAGGAGCCGAGCAGATCGATATCGACAACGGTTTTGAAACCATTGGCGCTGAGCTGTTCCGCCGGGCAGAGAAAATTCCCCGCGGCCGCGGCCACCAGCGTGTGGATCGGCCCGAGGGCGTCGCGCGTTGCGGCAAAGGCGCTTTCGAGCGCAGCAAAATCGCGCACGTCTGCAACCTCGGTGTGCACTTGCGCGCCCAATGCCCGCAGTTCCTCCGCCGCGCTGTCCAGTTTCTCCTGCGTCCGCCCGCAGATGGCGATGTTCGCACCCAAAGCTGCGAAGTTTTTGGCGATACCCAGATTGATGCCACTGCCGCCGCCGGTTACGAACACGGTTTTGCCCGAAAACATATCTTTTTTGAAATAGTCACTTACTCTCATCTTATTTCCTTCCCGGTTTGATAAGCTGCAAAATTCTCGAATTTGTGAAAACTGTCAGGGTATCCACTGCACTCCGTAACTCAGGGCTGATGCAGATATCGACATCTGTCATTCCGTCCAGGCGAAGCGAAGTGCCGGAATCTCATCTTTTCGAGCACATACCAGAGTCCGGGGGGATCCCGGTCTTTCCCTGCGGGGAAACCGGATCCGGGTGCAGGCACGTGCTGTGCTCTGGCAGTCTGGTTGAAAAAATGCAACCGTGCTGAGTTAAATGGATAACCAGTCAGTCAATGGGATAGATGCGTGCGATTT
>DRLW01000672.1 GCA_011375275.1 Bacteroidota bacterium | reverse complement strand
TGATAAAATCGCAGACCAGCTCAGCTTCTTCCATATCCAGCACGACGATATAGTGACCGCCTTCGTACTTCGTTGCCTGCGAACAGGTCGCGCGCGTTTCTTCGTGCGAATACTTGCCATGAATCAGCGAGGTAAAGCCGTTTCTGGCATAGCGTTCGACACGTTTCCACACGTTAAGCACCGATCCGCATGTCGTATCCACCAGAATGCAGCCGCGCGCTTTCAGAAACTCCAGCTCCTTGTGCGTGACCCCGAATGCGGGCAAAATAACGACATCATCCGCCTGCAAAATATCGAACTTATTCTCTCCGGCATATTGGCCCGATAAAAAGCCGATCCCCATTTCCAGCATCTTTTTATTGACGTAGGGATTATGAATCAGCTCGCCGGTGAGAAAAATCCGCTTATCAGGGAATTTCCGGCGCGTCTGATAAGCATAATCAATGGCGCGATCGACACCATAGCAGAAGCCGAACTCCCTTGCCAGCAGGACAGTCAGCTCTCCGAGTTGCAGGCGAAAATCGTGGGCACGAAAGTACTCTATGATACGGCTGGAATACTCCTGATCGAGCTGTCCTTCCACTTCTTTCTTCAGCCCGAGGCCGCGGCGATAAAGTTGTATCGGCTGGGCGTCGTTATTGTATATTGTCGTAGGCATATCGCTCCTGAGGGTAAAGAGTGCATTCTTCGGATCAAACAGACCGCAAATATAACGATCTCTGCGATGAATGTCAAACAGCGCGATGCGTACCAGCAGGCGCACTGACATACGAAATTGTACTTCACCGTGCACACAGCGCGCGGGCTGCCCCCCCTGCAAGCATCAGTATAAACAACACGATACGATGTAAGGAGAAAATACGGCACATGAATTGTAGCCGACAGCTACTCATTTTCCCAAACAACATCAGACGTTCGATATTCTGAGCGCCAACGCACGACCTGATTTATTTTGCCCGCAAAAGTCATAAGAAAGCGCATCGCTCACAAAAAGTATGAATTTTTCAGGCTATCACCTATCTGAGGTTGTCATGAAGAACTCTTTGACAGAAAACATCGCTTATCTGCGCAGGAAGCAAAAGGACTCCGGCGCAAAGCCGCATACGGGCATGGATACATGGGGCCCGGCGCAAGCGCGGCATCTGCTGCGCAGAACCGGTTTCAGTGCTACGGCTCAGGAAGTCGAGACCGTCGCCGCCCTGCCACGCGATCAGGTCGTCGAACTGCTGCTTGCAGAAGAGTTTCCGGACAAACCCTTCGCATGGATCGACGAGCCGTACAACCCACGCGGCTGGACACGCGAGCAGCGCCAGCAGTGGCAGGCCACGAACAGAGAACGCCTGCGTGAGCTGCGTGACTGGTGGTTCCAGCGCCTGTTGCGCGGGCCGTATAACCTGCAGGAAAAAATGCTCGTCTTCTGGCATGGCCACTTTGTGATTGAACAGTCCAACGTCAAGGTAGCCCAGTACATGTACAACTACCAGGCCATGCTCAGGCGCAACGCCCTCGGCAATTTTGGCACCTTTGTCAAGGAAATGTACAAAGAGCCGGCCATGCTGATCTACCTCAACGGCCGCGAGAATACGGCCGGCAACCCTAACGAAAACTTCGCGCGCGAGCTGCTCGAGCTGTTCACCATGGGAATTGGCAACTATACCGAAGCAGACATCAAAGAAGCCGCCCGTGCACTGACCGGATGGCGCATCCGGCGCGAAGACAACAGCTCCTATCTCGACCTGCGGCGCTATGACGCCGATCAAAAGACCTTCCTCGGGAAAAGCGGATACTTCACCGGCGATCACATTATCGATATCATCCTGGAGCAGGACGCCACCGCACTTTTCATCTGCCGCAAAATCTACTCATGGCTGGTGAACCCGGAACCTGATGAGGCCCGCGTCAGCGAGCTGGCATCGCTCTTTCGCAGCAGCGGCTATGAAATCAAGCCCGTACTGCGTTCGATTCTGAACAGCGATTATTTCTACGAAACCAACAACGTCGGCGCCATCATCAAGCCGCCGATACAGCTCGTTCTCGATACCGCACGGCTCTTCGATGCCACGGATCAGGATCTCAACTACCTGTCCCGGGCTTCCGCTGTGCTGGGGCAGGAACTGTTTTCTCCGCCAAATGTCGCCGGCTGGCCCGGTCAGCGCGGATGGATCAGCCCGCTGTTGCTGGCGACGCGCTCTGCGTTCGGCGAGCTGGCCATCAAAGGAGGGCGGATCGACAGAAAAAACTACCGCGGGACAGGGCTCAGCATCGATACCATGCAGTTCGCCCGCTCTTTCGGAACCGACAGCGCACGCGAGCTGATCGACCTGTGGGAACAACACCTGCTGACGATCGGCATCGACGATGTCACGCGCGAAAATCTGCTCAATCTGCTGCTCGAGGGCGCCGAGGAAGGCGACTGGTCGCTGAATTATCCCGGGGTTGAAGATCGGGTCAAAAACAGCCTGGCCCAGTTTCTCCGCCTGCCGGAATTTCAGTTGATGTGAGCAGAAAGCACGGCGGTTTTCGTTTTATAAGTCTGAAAAAGCCACTGCACTCGCTGAGCCAGTGGTGTGAAAAATCATATTCCAGGAGATAGCCAATGAAACGCCGGGAGTTCATTCAATGCATGCTGCCAGTAGCGGGTTTTCCCCTTGTTTTCCCCATGTGGAGCGTGGCCAAAACCTTGGGCGGTCCTTCGGAATTACAGCGTTTTCTCGATACGCCGGAGGACGGGCGAGTGCTCGTGCTCATCCAGCTTTCCGGTGGTAATGATGGTCTGAACACGGTCATCCCCTATAGCGATGATCTGTACTACAATGCGCGCCCCAACCTCGCCGTGCCCGCTGCGCAGGTGATCGGCCTGAACGACGACCTCGGGCTGCACCCGCAGCTCGCTCCCCTGCGCTCCCTTTTCGACGAAGGCAGGCTTGCTATCGTCCAGGGTGTTGGCTATCCCAATCCAAACCGTTCACATTTCAAATCGACCGATATCTGGCTGACCGCCTCGGATTCCGATGACCTGCAGGATACGGGCTGGCTCGGGCGCTATTTCGACCTCATCGC
>DRLW01000671.1 GCA_011375275.1 Bacteroidota bacterium | reverse complement strand
ACTCACGGCGGAAAATGGTGCGCAGGGCGGTTCTATTTTCCAGTTCACGCTGCCGCTGTAAGATTCGCTTATACATATTGTATTCAAGCAGATTTATGGGGGCTGGCTGTACCGTACCGCGGCATTCATGCCGCGATGTGCGATACTTATCGTTGTTTGGCTGTTTTAGGGGGGACTGTCAAAGACGCGACATAAATGTCGCGGTACGATACTTATCGTTATTTTGGCTGTTTTAGAAGGATTGGCAGAGACGCGACATAAATGTCGCGGTACGCGGTACGGGTACAGAGTGAGTGCGGTTTTCGTTTACCAAATACTTTGAACCAAACAGAATGCTGTGCATATAACAACTGAATCAAACCTTTACGTTCAGGGCAGGAGGGTGTTCTGACCTGCGGATTGGGAGTTTTTTACAAAACTTATGAGGTGATGCCACAGATTATTTTGATTCGTACAGGAGACTATGATGAAGACGCACAGAGTGAAATTTGCTGTTCTGTTCCTGCTCATGGTTCCCTCGTTTCTGGTTGCTCAGCAGTTTGGTAAAAATAAAATTCAGTACCGCGAGCAGGAGTGGCACTATATCCAGTCTGAAAATTTTGATATCTATTTTTATGACGACGGCCTGCGCGCAGCACAATTTACCGCGGCTGTTGCCGAGTCTTCCTACACATACATTCGTAAAATTTTAGGCTACAAGCTGCGCGATCGCATCGTTTTTGCGGTTTATAACAGCCATAATGATTTTGAAGAGACCAACCTGTCCTCATCGATTCAGGAAGAATCTGTCGGTGGATTCACCGAATTTTTCAAGAATCGCATCGCCATCCCCTACGAAGGCTCGACCGAGCAATTTCGTCACGTCATCCATCACGAACTGACCCACGCCGTTCAGTTGCAGTATTTCTACGGCACCGGTCCCGGAGCAATTTTGGGCGGAGTGGCCGGCTTTGCTCTGCCGGGCTGGTTTGCGGAGGGCAGTGCAGAGTATTACTCGCGGCGTTGGGATACGCAGAGTGATAATTTTATCCGCGATGCCGTTTTGAACGGCTATCTGCCGGATATTCCCAACCTCAACGCTTATCTCGCTTATAAAGGCGGCCAGTCATTGTTGTACTGGCTGGAAAGAGAGTATGGTCTCGGAAAGATTACTGAGCTGAACTCTGTTCTGAAGCGGAACCGCAAGGTCGATGCCGCATTTCGGGATGTCTTCGGCCAGACACTGCAGGAGCTGAGTAAAAAATGGCATGCTGCGTTGAAGAAAGAATATTGGCCGGAGGTGGCCCGGCGAATGACCCCGGAAGATTTTGCCGAGCCGGTCACGGATCATACGCGCACGACCAGTTTTATCAACAACGCGCCTGCCCTCAGCCCGGATGGCCAGTATATCGCCTGGCTCAGCGATGAGTCCGGGTTTTTCGATATCTACATGCGCTCCACCCTCGATCCCAACAAAAAGCCGCGCCGGCTGATCAGTGGTCAGAAATCCAGTGGGCTTGAGGAGATGAAATGGCTGCGGCCGGGCTTGAGCTGGTTTCCGGATTCGAAAAAAATCGCCTTTGCTGCCAAAGCCGGCGAAAAGGATGCGATCCACGTGCTCGATATCGCCAGCGGGAAGATCGTGCGCTCATTTTACCCTGAGGTCGAGGCGCTGTGGTCGCCGGCATGCTCTCCGGATGGCAGATACATCGTTTTTATGGGCGCTCAGGCCGGGGCCAGCGATCTCTACCTCCTCGAGGTGGAAACCGGTACGGTGCGCAACCTGCTCGATGACCCCTGGGCTGATCTCGATCCATCCTGGGCGCCGGATGGCAGCGCGATCGTTTTTGTCTCCGACCGTGGGGTCGCGGCACCGGGTCGCGACGAGGTGTTGCCGCCGGCGCGGTGGGAAAATACGGATATCTACATGATCCGGCCCGATGGTACCGGGCTGCAACGGCTTACGGATACGCCGTACATCGAAAAATCGCCGCTTTTTCTCCACAGCACGGATTCGCTTCTGTTCGTGTCGGACCGCAACGGCATCGACAATATTTATTTGCTCGACAGAAAAAATGCTGCTGTGACGCCCCTGACTGACATGATTACCGGGGTTGACCAGCTCTCCCTTGCGAGCAAGAATGACCGTCTGGCTTTTACCAGCTTCTGGCGCGGTGGGTATGATGTCTATCTGTGCAGATTTCCTCTCACCCATGGCAGGACATTGACCGGCCGGCTGCAACCGACGCCTTTTCGCGAACGGGAGGGACTGAACTACCGGGAGTTTCCCGTCGAACAGAACCGGGTGGTGGAAAAGCCCGGGCATAATGACGACGAAAGGCCATTTCGCAAATTCGTTTTTGATACGGATTTTCAGATGGCCCGCCTCGACTCCCTCACGCATGACCGTAATTCGCCCGAGCTGATGCCCGAAGCACGGCTGTTGCCGGATGGCCGTTATCGCGTCCGGAAATACACTTCGGACTTTTCCGTCGATTACTTTGGCGGCTCGGGGGGATATGATCCGTTCTGGGGTGTGCAGGGCTACACCCAGCTTCTGGTCAGCGATCTCATGGGCAATCACCAGATCGGCTTTGCCATGAATCTCATCCAGAATATAACAGACAGCGATTTTATCCTCAGTTGGTCATGGTTGCCGTTGCGTCCGGATTTCAGGCTGACGGCGTTTCATTATGCGTATTTTTTTCAGACGTTTGAGGGCATCGAACGCCTGCGCCATATCGGGCTTTCAGGGCGGGTGACCTGGCCGCTCACGCGCTTCAGGCGCATCGAGTTCGACGCCGGCTTTACCTGGCTGCAGGAAAAAAACGTCTGGTATGACTACCCGGCAAAAGTTACCACTGCGCTGCCTCTGAATCTGGCGCTGGTTAAAGACAATACCCTGTTTCGCTTTTTCGGGCCTTTCTCCGGCCAGCGCTATCGTGTCGATGCCATGTTCACTCCCGGGCTCGACCCGTCAATGGTCAGCTTTTACAGTCTGACCTTTGATTACAGGTATTACCGCCGGCTCAGCAGCGATACAGGTTTGGCCTTGCGGTTTTCCGGTGGTCTGAGCGGTGGCGATCGCCCGATGCTGTTTATTTTCGGCGGGCTGGACAACTGGCTGAATCCACGCTTTGCCACCTCAATCCAGCGCACTTCGATCACGGATTATTTTTTCAGCCGTCTGGTGACACCCGTACGGGGCGCTGATTTTTATGAGAAAACCGGAACGCGATACTTTCTCGTCAACGCCGAGCTGCGCTTTCCTCTGGTCGATTATCTGATTTTGCGTTATCCCCTGAGCCTGGGCCTGTCGCAGGTACGCGGCGCCCTT
>DRLW01000670.1 GCA_011375275.1 Bacteroidota bacterium | reverse complement strand
TATCTTTTCTATCTCGACATCGAAGGCGCCGCACAGGATGAACCCATCAGTCATGCGCTGCACCACCTGCAGGAGATCACCACGTTTCTGCAGGTTTTAGGCTCCTATCCGCGGCATGATCACACGTTGTATTGAAACGCATTTTCCCCTGAAAGGCACGCCATGAAACTCCGCCGATTGTCCGTAATGTGCACCCTTGCTATCTGCAGCGCTGTGAGCTTACCTGCTCAGGTCGAAACCCATGGGGCCGGCCGCTGGCCGGACCTGCAGGGCAGTGTCGATTTCTTCGACAAATGCGGTTACGATCCGAAACAGGCTCTGGCGATGCTGCAAAAGCTCGGCTCCGGTTGGGGATATAACTACGACAGCCTGCTTACGGACCTGCAAACATGGCAGCAAAGCCCGTTTGTGCGTATCGACTCAGCCGGTGCATCAGTCCAAAACCGCGCCCTGTGGATGCTGACGATTACCGACACCAGCGAAGCCCTGCAACCGCGCATCCGCGTCTGGATGCACGCGCGCACGCACCCGAACGAGGTACAGGCCTGGTGGGTCACCGATGAAATCATCTCCCTGCTTCTCTCTGACACTCCCCTGGCCCGGATGCTGCGCAAAGCCTGTATTTTCAACATCATGCCGATGCACAACCCCGACGGTGTCGAGCTGGGCAAAGCGCGCTGGAACGCCCATGGTGTTGATATCGAGAGCAATTGGGATAAAAACACCCTCGAACCAGAGGTCAAAACCCTGAAGGCCCTGTTCGAGGGATTTATGGTTACCGAATCTCCGATCCGCGTTGCGCTCAACATGCATTCAGCCTATCGCTGCAAACGCTTCTTCGTTTACCATGATGCGAACGGTACCTCGCCTGCCTATGCGGCTGACGAAAAAGTTTTTATCGGCAACATCCGTTACTATTGGCCCGAAGGGATCCAACCGTGGTATGAAATGGTCACCTGGACCCAGGGGCCGGGGCTGCAGTACCCCGAAGGCTGGTTCTGGAGCAACCACCGCGAGGCGGTTATGGCCCTGACCTACGAAGACATGAACTGCGACACCGCAGGCGAATACGACCGCACTGCAGATGCCATGTTGCGCGGCATCGCTGACTATCTCGGCATCGGGCAAATGACCTCTGTGACCCGCGCCGGCGGGCTGCCGGAGTCCCCTGTGCTGCGCAGCTATCCCAATCCCCTGCCCGCGGGCGCACGCATGCGCATCCAACTGACCATGACCAGTACAACAGCGGTCCGCATCGGTCTGTACGATCTGCTCGGGCGGGAACTCACCACCGTCTTCGATGGCCGCCTTGGGCCGGGCGAGCACAGCCTGACCGTTGCCAACCTCAGCCTGCCTGCAGGGATTTATTTCGTCCGCCTCAACCAGGACGGTGGCAGTGTGACGCAGCCTTTCACCGTGATTCGTTGACAGCGCGTGGTCACACGCCATGGCAGAAACTGCTCGTTACAGTTTTGCCATTCAACACCAGAAACGAAAACCACGTCCGTTCTAAGAAGGATAGCTGCACTGGCAAACGGAACGAGCCTGCCCGCGGGACGGGTTCCGGCTGCCCGGTTTCGGCAGAAGCTACACGATTCCCCTGCGAGGGGAACGATCTGTAAACAGTTACAAGGTGATGAAGCATGCCCTCTCCGGTACACTTCAAAAACTCCCTTTTGCTGTCCATCAGCCTGCATGCGGGCCTGTTCGTCCTCGCCGCTGTGATGGTCGCTCTGCTGCGTTCGGGGAGCGAGCCGGGGATGGATATCGACAGCATAGATTTTGCCTTCATACCCGCCCAGGAGGAGAGGGAGCACATGAGCCGGTTAGATACCGGTGAGCCGGAGCCACGGCAGGGGGCGACCGAATCAGCCCTGCCCGCCTCACCGGCCCCGGCCCCTGAAAATGCCGATGACCGGACAAACCCCACCCTGCCGGATGAGGGTACCCAGCCCCCGGCCACCGCGACTGCTGGGGTTGAGGGAAAGAACGAAGCCCTGGCCTCGGACACACCAAACTATATGCCGGTCGAAACCGACCGTGCCGAGGTGCACAGCATACCGGAATATCATCCTGTTCCTCTGCGCGGCGGGACCGCCCTGCAGGACATAGACCAGCAGATGAGCCTGCAAGAAGCCACCTTGCAGATACCTGAAAACGAGCAGAATAAGCTGCTGCAGCGCGTGCAGAAAATTACCGAGAACTATGAGCAAAACCACCAGCGCGACATGACCGTCACCTGGCGCAACAAGGGCAGAGAATACATTTTCGCCCTGCGCCACAAGCCATCGGACTCCGGGGAGGGGTTTGACGAGCTGGTCGTCAAAATCACCAAAAAAGAACAGGGGACAAACCTGACGACCGAGATGCGTTTACAGCGGCTGGCATTTTCTCATTTTGCCAAATTCATCAACTACTGGGACCCCAACGTTGCCGTGCATGACGATGAGTTCGAAGGCCGCTTTCACAGCAATACACCATTCAGAATCAGTAATTCCCGCGGGACACGCCCTCGCTTTCGCGGCAAAGTCACAGCGCCGGACTACCGTTTTGCAACCAGTGGACTTTGGAGTTTCATGCAGGAAGATTCGATTTTTCTCGAGGGTATCGAGACCGGGGTCAAGGCGATCCGCATGCCTGATAAAATCGCGATCACTGCCCCGGAGGAGAGGCAGCCGGACAGCACGTTTTGCTTTTTTGATGATGAAACCTGGATTACCTTTCACAGCGACGGCACCTTCAGCCAGCGCAGCCGCAGCGAGAACAAAAGCCGGCAGCGACGAATTCCGCAGCAGGGTGTGTTGCTGCTTTATGGTGAAAAAAGCGCGCCGCTGCACGTTCGCGGTGTGGTCTGCGGCAAAGTGATGGTTTACAGCAAAAACAAGATCATCATCGAAGATGATCTGATCTACAAACGCCACCCGGAGCTGTACCACGATGCGGACGATTATCTCGGTCTGGTGAGCGAAAAAGATGTCGAAATTGCGCCGCCGAAGGTGACCGGCCCGGGAGACCTGCGGATACACGCTGCAATCTTCGCCCGCAGGCAGTTCAAGGTACGGCAGTTTTACAAAAAAAACAGCGGCCGGTTGTATGTGTACGGCAGCCTGACCGCCGGCACGATCTCGGCGACTGAACCGCGCTACGGCACACGTATTCGTTTCGACAAGCGCCTGCAACAACGGCGGCCCGCCCATTTCCCGCTCACCAACCGCTTCGAGTTAAGTGACTGGCAGAGACGGTGGCGTGTCCAGCCACGGGAATGATCCAGCACCGGAGCAGCTTTTGGGGCTGCATTGCATCAGCCGGTATTTGTGCTGCTTCCCGGGCACATGATGTTTGAACACCGGCGCGATAAAGCGCTCTACAGACACCTGCAGCCAGAACACCGTTTTTGCTTTTTCAGCATCAGTACCACAGTTCAAAACCTGTGGGCTGGTGAAGCCCCTCATCTACAAAAAAAATCTGAGTACGGACTGAAGCTCCCATGCACTACTTCAGCACTAACGACCCATCGCACCTGGTCAGTTTGCGGCAAGCTGTTTTGCAGGGCCTGCCTGCTGAC
>DRLW01000669.1 GCA_011375275.1 Bacteroidota bacterium | reverse complement strand
CTCTGGATAAAGTCGCTGCATTTATGGAAGAAAAAATGCAAAATTTTCGGCGTGAATAGTCCGCGATGGATGTGCAGCGGAACTCGCAAGAGTTCCGGCGCTTGGTGTGCCCGAAGTGTTGCCATTTCGGCTACATTTCTCCGTAGCGGTCGAGGTGGCGGGAAGGAGAGAAGCTGAAGAAGATGGGATGCACCGGACGGATACCAATAAAAAAAGCGATACCCGAGTTACTCGGTGTATCGCTTTTTTTTGCATAGTCTGATTCTGACAGGTGGAATCTCAGTTTTCTTTTTTGGTCACCTGTTTTTCTGCCTGGTTTTTGTCCGTAACCTCGCCTTCACCATTTTTCAGCAGTTGCCGCAATTTGGCCAGCATATCTTCCATCTTTTTGCGGTCATTGCGGATTTGCTCCAGTTCTTCCTCGGCAACTTCGGTTTTACGCCTTTCTTTGACCAGCATTTCCTGCATGGTCGCGGTGTTTTCGCGGTTTGCCAGCTCGAGGTCCTGCTCATCCCGCTTGGTAAAGAGCGGTTTGATGATTTCGCGCGGCTCCGGCTTTGTCAGGTAAATTTTGCTGCCGAAGCGCAGCCGCCAGCCCGGGTAGGAGGGCAGGTCGCTGTTGATGAGCTGGGTTGGGGTGTTGGCAAAGTCGGTTTTTTCATCATCCGCAGACAGCCGGACATCGAGACCGACGTTGAAGGCGATGCGGTTGTTGATGCGGTAGCTGACCGAGGGCGTCATGTAGATATAGTCTTCCCGCGAGTAAGCAGTCACCGGCGGGCGAACAGCATAGGCAAGGCCGAAAACTTCGATGCCGAAATCAAACTGATTCGCCGGGAAAGAGACACCGAAACCCCAGATCATCGCCCGGCTCGGTCTGGTTACCGCAAAAGCATCAGCCGGCGAATCGGTGAGGAATTTTCCGACATCGTTGAAGTACCACATCCCGAGGTTGATATGGAAATTGGTTCCTGCTTCCGGAATGAGCAAATCCGAGGAATAGGACATCAGGCCTGTGAGGCCAGCCTCGAACGTGCCCGCAGTATAGGGCTCGAAGGGGATGTTTTTGTTGCCGGAGACAGGAAAGCGTCCTTGTAACAACAGGCCATAGCGGAAATGACTGCGGATGTTGCCGATCGAACCGAATTTGATGTTGAAGTTGAGGTCCGCTGGCAGGTCATATCCGGCGCCCTTGTGGGTGTCCTGATAGACGATTTCCGACAGACCCCATTCGAGATGTTTGCCGCTGGCATAGGCAAGACCAGCATTTCCCTGCACATCCCAGAAGGTCGTGGAAGCCGGCCCGGCGCCGGCGGGCGTGTTCAGAACGGTCTTGTAGTATGAAGACGTATTGCTGTGAAAAACGACGGAGCCTTTTTCAAGCGTCCATGCCGTCTGCAAATGCGTCAGAGTCCTTCCCGTTGGATTATAGAGCCCCTGCCCTGTAACAGAAGTGACGCTCGCAAAGGTAAAGAGTCCAATGGTGAAAGCTCTGTAGATGTTGGTGTTTTTCATGGTACCCCGCGTCTTGGTTGATAGCACAATATTTCGCACTGCAATGAGCAAACCTGGTGCCAGAGCGGGTGAGAAAAACCACTCCTGTTTTTTAATGAGTTAGCGCGTTACACAGGGGTGATGTTTTGCTGTGTCTGGTCGAAAAATGTTCGATCGTGAGACACCGGCATTCCCATGTAACAAAGAATGAACATCGCCGGAATAAATCCGGGGGCAGTAACAGGCCGTAAATTAAAAGTTTGGTGCCTCAAAGGTCCGGGTATCCAGTTCACTCAGCAAACCGGGATCCGCTCAGATACCGGCATTTGTCATTCCGGCCAGGCGCAGCGCAGTGCCGGAATCTCATCTTTTCCGGCACGTGCCTGAGTCCGGGAGATTCCGGTCTTCCCCTGCGGGGAAACCGGAATGACAGATCTGGTGCAGGCATGTGCTGTGCTCTGGCTATTGGCTGAAAAAATGCAACATTGCTGAGTTAAATGGATAGCCAGACTTCAAAGGGCTTTTATCGCCCGGCTCTGGATCTCAAGCCGGAGCGGAAAAAGCGAGGAGCATGACCTCGGTTTCCGCCTGTGATTTTGCGCTCAAATCAGCCTGGAGATTGCAAAACTGTGACTATAAAGCTCTTGCGAAAGAAGGCTAAAATTCGTATCGTTGCCCCATGAAAAAGTACCTGACGATCCACGGCCATTTCTATCAACCTCCCCGAGAAAACCCCTGGACTGAAACCATCGAGTGCCAGCCCAGCGCAGCCCCGGATCACGACTGGAACGAGCGGATCACGCGGGAGTGTTATTTCCCCAATGCGCATGCCCGTATTCTCGATGCCTCACGCAGAATCGTCGAAATCGTCAACAATTATAAACTGATCAATTTTAACTTCGGGCCGACCCTGTTGAGCTGGCTTGAAGAGCACGCACCGGTCACCTATGCGAAAATACTGGAGGCCGACCGGGCCAGTGTGGCGCATTTTGGAGGGCATGGCTCAGCCATCGCGCAGTGCTATAACCATATCATCATGCCTTTGGCTGCAGAACGGGATCAGCTCACGCAGATCCGCTGGGGCATAGCCGACTTCCGCCACCGGTTCAAGCGCGAACCCGAATCGATCTGGTTGCCTG
>DRLW01000668.1 GCA_011375275.1 Bacteroidota bacterium | reverse complement strand
ACAACGCTTCCCACTTCGATTGCAGCATGGCCCCGTTGGTACGGCACTCTGCGGCAATTTCCGCCACATCTGCCGGCACGTGAAATGGCCAATATTCCGGGATACCCAGACGGCGTTTGCTCAAACGAGCTTCCTCTGGCCCGAGCGGTTCTCCGTGGGCTTTTGCCGTTCCCGCCCGGTTCGGGCTGCCGTAGCCGATCACGGTCTTGCAGCAGATCAGCGTGGGTTTTTTCGCAGACTTGCGTGCAGCGGCCAGCGCGGATTCGATTTCCTGCATGTTGTGGCCATCGATTTTGAGAATATTCCAGCCATAGGCGGCAAAGCGCGCGGGTACCGATTCACTGAACGTCAGAGCTGTGCTGCCGTCGATGCTGATGTCGTTGTCATCATACAGAACGATCAGCTTGTTCAGGCCGAGGTGCCCGGCGAGGGAGCACGCTTCGTGCGAAATGCCTTCCATCAGGTCACCATCACCTGCGAGCACGTAGGTATAGTGGTCGATGAGAGTAAAACCAGGACGGTTATATTTTTCCGCCAGCCTGCGCTCGGCAATAGCCATGCCCACGGCTGAGGCCAGTCCCTGCCCCAACGGGCCGGTCGTGATTTCCACGCCGGGCGTGTGACCATACTCGGGATGCCCGGGCGTTTTGCTGTTTAGCTGGCGGAAGGATTTCAAATCATCGAGAGACAGATCAAAACCCGTCAGATGCAGCAGGGCATAGAGCAGCATGCTGCCGTGGCCGCCGGAAAGTACAAAACGATCGCGGTCTGCCCAGTTCGGGTCTGCCGGGTTGAATTTTAAAAATTTACTCCACAGCACGGCAGCGACATCTGCTGCGCCCATGGGCAGGCCGGGATGGCCGGAATTGGCGTTCTGCACGGCGTCGATAGCCAGGCCACGCACTGTATTGGCGAAACGCTGCAGCCTGGCAGAGCTGATTGTAATCCCCGGTGAAACTTCAGAACTGTACATTTCTCCCTCTCTCGTTTTTTTTCATAGCCTCTCTTGCCTGAATCATGTGGTAGGCGATGAGCATCTGCGTCAGAGCCAGAGGATAGGACTGCTTCGGAGTGTCGCCAAACTGGTAACGGCCGATATTGACCGGTGCCTCATGGCCTTCCTCAGGCAGCAGGTGCTTCCAGATGATATTTTTCAACTCCAGTGTTTTTTTCTCGGTGATATCTCCGTCAACCTCGAGTATATCCACTGGTTTGCCTTCGTGGCGGTCGAGCCGCATGCGCAACGGCGGCGGCTGCAGGCCATTGGACCCGGCGATTTCCAGCACGTCGGACAGGTCCGGATGCGCCACTGTCGGTCGCAGTGCCAGATTGGCATTGAGGTGTGCGCCCACCTCGCTGGTGTTGTTTTCCGGCGGTTCAAAACGCACCACCAGGTCTGCCATGGCGCGCTGCGGATGAATAAACATCGGCGAATCATGCTTGCGTTTTTCCAATGCTTCCAGCACCTGCTCCCGGGTATAACCGCGCTTGCTGGTATCCCGCTTGATTTTCCATTCATAGCGCAGCGGTTCCGGCGGATCGAGATAGACTTTGATATCAAAGCAGTTGCGCATGATCCGGGTATGGAATCCCAGCAAGCCTTCGACGATGACGAACTCCTTGGGGACAACATACTCCGGCGGATCAAAATCTCCGGTGCTGTGGTTGTAAACAGGTTTGAGTATCGGCTGGCCCTTGCGCAGGAGAACGAAATGCTGCTCCAGAATATCGATATAGTTGCAGCGCGGGTCCAACGCGCTGATACCCATTTCCTTGCGTTGTTTTCGGTTGTAGCGGTGATAGTCATCACTGCAGATAGCAGTCACCCGGTCTTCGCCGAGAAGCTGGACAAGTCCCTTTGTCAATGTTGTTTTCCCACTCGCACTATCACCAACCACTCCGAGCATGATGGTTTTGCGATCCAAAATATGCCCTCCTTTTTGTGCTGATTACGGACGGTAGGCTACAAAGCTGAGAACCTGCCCTTGCTTGATGTTGTCATAGCCTGTCAAACGGATGTATGCATCCGGATTCGCTTCCCGACAGGCATCGAGTTCCTGCATCACTTCGTCAACCCGTTCGGCGTTGAAGAAGGGAAGTTTCCAGTAACTCCAGAATGAATTATAGGGATCGAGCTCACGGCTGAACTCAATCCCCGGAATCCAGCCGTTCTTCAGGATATACGCCACCTGCTTTTTGATCTGCTCTGTCGTCAGTTGGGGTAAATAAGAAAATGTTTCTGTGCGCATAGTCATTATCTCCATTTTTCTGAATTTTCCGTTTCTAACCCGCTTTCAGATAGTCCTTCGTAAAGAAAGCGGAAAAAAATCTGCTCCCATCATTACTGCTTCTGACAATCCGCTACTGTACCGGTTCGAGCTTATCGACCGTATCAAAGTCGAAGCGGATATCCTGCCAGGTTTCCAGGGCTTTTTTCAGCTCCGGCGAAAAGCGTGCAGCTTCTTTGAGGATTTCCGAACCTTCAGCGAGCAAGTCGCGGCCTTCGTTGCGGGCCAGAACCGAGGCTTCGAGAGCGACACGGTTCGCTGTTGCACCGGCTGCGCTTCCCCACGGGTGGCCCAGAGTACCGCCGCCAAACTGCAGAATGACGTCATCACCGAAAATGTGCAAAAGCTCAGGGATGTGCCAGACGTGGATACCACCGGAAGCAACCGGGAACATGCCCGGCATAGCGTGCCAGTCCTGGTCAAAATAAATCCCTCGGCTTTTATCCGCCTTGATGGAATCTTCCCGCAGCAGATCGTTGATACCGATCGTAGAAGCGCGGTCGCCCTCGAGTTTGCCGACGACTGTGCCGTTGTGCACGTGATCGCCACCGACGACCCGGCACCATTTAGCCAGCACGCGCCAGTGGATGCCGTGGTTGGGCTGCCTGTCCATCACCGCGTGCATGGCACGGTGGATGTGCAGCAGCATACCGTTTTCACGGCACCATTTTGACAGAGAAGTAAACGCTGTGAAGCCGACGGTGAGGTAATCCACCATGATGATGGGTGACTCCAGCTTTTTTGCCAGCTCGGCCCGGCGGTACATTTCCTCCATATCCCCTGCCGTAACATTGAGGTAGTGTCCCTTGCGCTCGCCCGTCTCTGCTTCGGCCTTTTTCACACCTTCCATCACAAAGGAGAAGCGGTCATACCAGCGCATGAAGGGCTGCGAGGTGATATTCTCATCATCCTTGGTCAGATCGAGGCCACCGCGCAGAGCTTCGTACACGACACGGCCATAGTTCTTGGCCGAAAGCCCGAGCTTAGGCTTCATGGTGGCGCCCAGGAGCGGCCGGCCATATTTGTTCAGGCGGTCACGCTCAACCTGAATCCCGTGAGGCGGCCCCTGAAATGTTTTCAGCAGGACACCCGGAATCCGGAGGTCCTCGAGACGAAGAGCACGAACGGCTTTAAAACCAAAAACATTGCCGACGATGGATGACATCAGATTGGCCATCGATCCTTCTTCGAACAGATCCAGCGGATAGGCGATATAGGCGATGAACTGGTCTTCATTACCCGGAACCGGCTCAATACGATAGGTGCGGCCGGCATAGCGCGCCTGGTCCGTCAGCAAATCCGACCAAACTGTCGTCCATGTACCGGAAGAAGACTCGGCTGCAACCGCTGCCGCAGCTTCCTCCCGGGACACACCGGGTTGCGGGGTAATGCGGAACGCGGCGAGAACTTCCTCCTCACCTGGCGTGTAGCCCGGGCTGTAATAGTGCCTGCCCTCCTCGCTGTAATCCCGGACACCGGCTGCAAAACTACCGGAATTTTTGACATTGTTGGCATGGTTGACTTTACCCATGTGACACTCCTCAAAATAAATGAATAGCGATAACGGCCCGTAAAGACCCGGATTTTCAACGGCATCGCATTCTATGCCAAAGGTGTGCCACGAAAAATTAAATCGATTTACATCTTTTAAAAACAAATAGTTACAAATTAAAATACTGACATCCGGATAAAAACATGTGCCGCGCAAGACACACATATACTTATGAGAATCATAAGGAAATTTTATTCTGCTTGATAATCAGAAAAACTCTGAACGCGATTCAGCCTGAAAAACAGGGCGCACAGGGCAACGACAAATAGAGACACGCATGACACACACATTGTGTGCCATGCGTGTCAAGGCCGTGTGGTGCATTTCTTCATTTCTTGACTTTGATGATATAGTTACTTATTGTTTCGCTTTATTATGCCGGGCAGAGGGCTCCCGAACTCTTCTGAGATGCCACTGTGTGCGATGGCGAGGGAGCGGTTTGCTTCACACGAAAACGCTGCGCAGGGGAGGCGGGATGAGGATAGTTTTTCTCCCTGGGGCTATTTGGCTGTTCATGATCAGGACAGGCTGCGGGCATAGTCCCGGCCGGGCTGTACAGGGTCTGCCATGCCGGGAATCCATGAATATGCCGTTAAAAAGATGAATATCAGGCACTGCCTACCGAAACTATATCAGACAACCGCAAGTGATCTGTTACTGCTTTCCACAACCGACCCATCTCACCGAATCCAGGATAGGTAATGAAGGAATCGAGATTTGTTGACCGGGCTTTTCAACAGTTGCATGCATGTTCATCACGGTTACGCGTGCAGCAGCAGGCTGAAGCCGTAAATCTTTTGTTAGAGCGGTACAGCACCGCTGAAAACTCTCCCACAGCAGAACCGCATATATCGCAATTGCGCACGCTCCTGAGCGACGCCACCGTTATTTTCTCCCCCAATCCCGTCCAGGAAGAAATTTACTGCTCAGACTCAGGCACAGCTTTTGTCCCGAACCGGTTGAAAAAGATGCTGTTGTCGTTGTCAGCCGGCTTCATCGTCCGGCCGGGGACTCTGGATGATCTGCAAAAATTCGTCGCCTGGGCCGCAAAAAACCGCGTGCGCTACACCATCCGCGGGGCGGGCACCTGGCCTTTCGGTGGCTCGGTGGCCATGAACCGCGAGGTCGTGCTCGATCTGTCGCACCTGGATTTCTACCAGCTCTATCCCGAAGAGAACAAGCTCGCGGTTGCCGCCGGCACCCTTTTCGCCACGGTGCGCAAAGCGCTGAAGCAGGAAGGATTTGCCCTGCGGCAGGAGATTACCAACCCGCACTCCGGCAGTATCTGCGGCTGGGTGGTAACCGGGGGTATCGGCCTCGGGGCCTATAAATACGGGCACGTACGCGAATCCGTCGAAGCCATGCTTTTCCTGCTGCCGGACGGCACCTGGCAGACCATTACGCCCGAAGACCCCTTGTTCGAGCGCGTTTTTGGCAGCGAGGGGCAGATCGGCATTCTCGCCGGGGTGATCCTGCGGGTGCGGCCGCAAAACCACATCACCAAGCCCTACGCCTTCTCCTTCTCCGACGTCCACGGTGCGCAGAAATTCATGCAACTGCTGTCGGAATGGAAACTCACGCCGACGACCGTGCTCTACTTTGACGCCGACTATGTGCACACCACGCAGCAGGTTGAGCAGGCCAAAGTCCGCCGCCGTCTCGATAACGCCCTCGAGCTGCAGGACGAAGAAAAAATCCGCGAACTGCGCGAAGAGTTGGAGCTGATCCGCAGCATGGAGGAGATCGAGCATCTCGTGGTGCTGGAGTTCGATGCGCGCAAAGATTACGAGCGCTGCCTGAAATATCCGATTTTCACGGCCACGGGCGAGCGCCGCCGCTATCGCACCATCTCCTTTCAGCGCCTGCCTGTTGCCATGGCACACAAGCTTTGGGAGCACCGCTATCTGCCGGTGGAGATGAAGCCCAAGGGGCCGAGCATGCTGGTCAGCGAGACCATCCTGCCGGTGAAGAAATTTCCCATGTACATGGAGTTTGTCAACGCGGCGGTGAGCGCATGGACCGGCAACCGGGTGAAAACCGAAGCCCATCTGCTCAATGACCGCGAGATTCTCATCCAGTCTATTTTGCTCGCCGATTCGCGGCGCAAACGACACCAGCTCTATCTCGGACTGGTGCCGTTCATGACCGAAGCCGCGGTCTATTTCGGCGGACGCACCTATGGCACCGGCATCTGGAATTTGCCCTTTCTCAAACAGGTGCAGAAAAAGGGCAAGGGCAACTACGTGCAGGAGCTGCGCGCGGAAAAGAGCCGCCTCGATCCGAACAGCCTGATCAACCAATGCAAATTCATCAACCAGGCGGGGCGCAAGCTGGCGCTGCGGCTGTTCAAGGGTATTGCGCCGCATTTCTTCCGCACAGCCATGGTGCTGCTGCACTACGGCCGGCGCAAGGGCAAGCGCAGCCGTTCGCCGTTTTATCATCTCGGCAGGCTGTTATGGCACGCGAGCAAAGTCACCCTGCCGCTGATCGTGCCGCCGGAACTGCGTGCCCGGCGCAAGCCCATTCTCGCCCTCACCTCCGCCTGCGCCGAGTGTGACAGTTGCGAGCGCGTCTGCCCCACCAGCGATGTCTTTGGTTCATGGGGGATCGCCACACCGATCACCCGGCGCAAGACAGCCAACCGCATCGCCCAGGGCGTGGAGATTTCCCGCGCAGAGGCCCTCGGCTTTCTCGCCTGTACCCGCTGCGATAACTGCAGCCGCATCTGCCCGACCAACATTCCCCTCACCGAACTTTTCGATCTGGTGGAAAAGGATAACCGTTTTCAGCAGGCGCTGGGCATGGACGAGCGCGAAAAAAACGAATACATCGACCGCTTCTGGCAGATCATGAAGGAAAGCCCGCTCTATCTGCCGCACACCCAGGCACAGCAGAAAGAACAGCGCTCGCACCTCGAACACGGCCTGAAGATCATCTACCCCAAGGGCTATGCCTACGCCCGGCTGTACATCGACCCCGAGACCTGCATCCGCTGCGGCATGTGCGCGCATGAAAACGCCTGCACCTACGGCGCACGCATCGGCCACCCGCGGGAAATCCCCGAGCTGCTGCACCGCAACTGTGCCCTGTGCAATGCCTGCATCAACTTCTGCCCGCAAAACAAGGCCATACAAAGCGAGCGCGAACTGGTCAAAAAGCTGATCGACAACGCCGTCGATCTTGACGAGAAAAAGTACTGGAACTCCCGCCTGCACCATTTACGCGACACCACCACGATCCAGCGCACCGGTGAGCTGACGGAAATGGCCGACATCTACGTCACCGAAGATATCATCATGGAGATCGACAAGGAAGCCTCCACCGGGCAGATTCCGGTTTCGGGCATGGGCCAGGGCGACAAGCACCGCGGCATCGGCTTTGACGCGGAGCGCTTTTCGCATTTTCACATCGTCGGCCCGGCGCAGAACCGGCTGCATGAGGGCGATCCGGACGAGGAACTCTCGGTTACGCTCGGCAAACGCCACCGCTACTGTACCTTTGATGCCGAAGGGCACATGCACAACCCACCCTACCCGAAAATCAAACTGAAAACGCCGATTCTCTACAACACCGTCACCCTGGACAGCAACGGCCGCGTCGAGCTGGCATTCATGAAAGTGGCGGAGCAGCAGGACACGCTGGTATGCATCAAGCTCAACCGGCTGCTGGAATATTATGATTTTTTCAAGGAAGAAGGGGGGTACGAACATCTGCCGCAGGTCATCATCCCGCGCGTCGATCACGAGCTTATCCACCACCTCATCGTCAACCCGCAGACCGGGCGGGATTTTCTGCAGGACCTGTGGCGCATGCCCATGTTCGCCCTGACCTGGCACCCGGATATCGCCCGCACGATCCAGTATATCAACGACTCCGTCACCGCGCTGCAGGGTAAAAAGCCGCTGCTGTGCGGTTACCTCGAGGTGACCGAGTACGACATGGTCGGCATGATCGAGCTGCTGCCCGAAGTCCTGCGCAAAATCGAGGCTTTTCTCGATGCCGGCATGGATGTGCTGCATGTGCACGGCAAGCGCAATAAGGACAACTATTTTGTCACCTCCAGCGCCGTGCGCGCTGTGCACCACTATCTGCTCAAAACCGGCCGCCGCCACGAAGTGGCGATCATCGCCTCCGGCGGCATCCGCCTGGCTTCAGACAGCCAGAAAACGATCCAGCGCGGCGCCGAGGCCACCCTGATCGACTTCGCCGCTCTGCTCGCCCTCGATCCCTACGCCTACAAGGCCGCTGCTCATGATCAGACCACGACCGAACGGCTGCTCAACCTCGACATCGAATGGGCGGTGAGCCGGCTGGTCAATCAGATGGAATCGCGCAAAGTGCAGATTCTCGAAGTGCTCGGCGCCTCGGGCTTCAAAGATGTGAAAAAGACCGTCGGTGAGGAGGGCCGGCTGATCGATTTCAACGAACTGGAGCTGCGCATTCAAAAGGATATATTCGAACGCGAGGAGATCATTCCGGCTTTCAAACACCTGAACGAGCAGCTCATCGCCGAGACGGACCCCGGCCTGCTGCAGGCGCCGAAATACAGCGAGCTGAAAGAGCGTGTCGTTCCCCTGAGCGTGCCGCACTGGTT
>DRLW01000667.1 GCA_011375275.1 Bacteroidota bacterium | reverse complement strand
ATTTGAAGCGGCTGCAGAACTATTTCGATCTGCTGGCTATTCCCATGCGTGTCTGGCCGTATTGCAACATTCCGGCTGGCTATGGCATGGTTGAATAAGCTGCACGGGTTTGCTGTGGAGGCATAAGGCCGGGCGCTGGCACATTTTTTTGCCGTTTTTCTGGATGGCGAGCGGGGGCAGCGCGGGATACCGGGATCTCCGTTTTTTGGCAGGTGCCAGAGTTTGAGGGATGCCGGCACTCCGTCTCGCTCCGGCCGGAATGACACGCCGGGGGCGCGCGACGTGGCGACGTGTGATGTCTCCCCATAATATGATGGTGAAAGGAAAGAGGACAAACCTGGAATGGACCAAAAGGTGAGGACTCAAAAGCGCTCTGCTTTGAAAAAACTCGGTGAGATTTTACGCGAAAAAGGTTTGCTCTCGCAGCAGCAGATAGAGCAGGCGCTGGCTATTCAGCGCACTTCGGGTGAGCGTTTTGGTCGCATTCTCGTCCGGCAGGGATGGATCACGGAGAATGATCTGCTCGATGCCCTGAGCGAACGCTTCGGCATCCCCCGTCTGCGCCAGATCGATGCTTATGCGATCGATCCTGCGGTAGTCAAGCTGATCCCGGTGGAGATGGCGCAGCGTTATACCGTCATCCCGCTGTTTCGTGTCGATGACCTGCTCACCATCGCTATTTCGGATCCTCTCGATGTCGGGGCTCTGGATGCCGTGCGTTTTCACACGCGCCTGAACGTGCAGGAAGTGCTGGCTTCGGAAGCGGAAATTGCCGCTGCAATCAAGAAATATTTTCGCGGGGACGGTTCTCTCGAGCGCATCATTTCGAGCGTGGAAGAGAATATGGTGCTCGAAATCGAGGAAGAGGCTGATCTCGAGGAAACCCGTATCGATGCTACGGATGAGGCGTCGATCATCAACTTCGTCAATGTGATTTTATCGCAGGCAATTTACGACAAAGCCAGTGACATTCACTGCGAGGCGGATGATAAAATTTTCCGCATCCGCTACCGTATAGACGGCATGCTGCAGCAGGTGACGACCACTCCCCTGAGTCTTGCGAGCATGATCATTTCGCGCATCAAAATACTTGCCGAGCTCGATGTGTCAGAAAAGCGGGTGCCCCAGGATGGCCGTTTTCGCCTCAAAATCGATAACCGGGAAATCGATGTGCGTGTATCGATCATCCCCACGGTGAATGGCGAAAAGGCGGTGATGCGGTTACTCGATCCACGCAATGCTGTGCTGAAGCTTACAGACCTGGGGTTCAGTGCCGGTGTTCTCGAGCGCTGGCAACAGGTAATCCGGAAGTCGGAGGGGATCATCTTCATCACCGGGCCTACCGGGAGTGGCAAGACCACGACGCTGTATTCGGTGCTGAATACCATCAACTCCCTGTCGAAAAACATCATCACCGTGGAAAATCCGGTCGAGTATAAATTGCCCCTTGTCAACCAGATGCAGGTGAACACCAAAGCCGGGCTGACCTTCGCTTCGGCGTTGCGGGCTATCCTGCGCCAGGACCCGGATGTGATTCTCATCGGAGAGGTACGCGACCGTGAGACCGCTGATATTGCCGTACGCAGTGCCATGACCGGGCACCTTGTTTTTTCCACCCTGCACACCAACGATGCGCCGGGAGCATTTTCCAGATTGCAGGACATGGGCGTGGAGCCCTTTTTGATGTCTTCGGCGGTGCTCGCGGTGCTGGCTCAGCGGCTCGTGCGGGTCATCTGCCCCTACTGCAAGGAAAAATCACCGGCTTCTCTCAAGCTGCTGCCCGAGGCGGATCAGCGCCGTTTTGCGGAGAAGTCTGTCATGGCGTTCAAGGGCAAAGGATGCCGGGAATGTAAGAACAGCGGGTACAAGGGCCGGACAGGTATCCATGAACTGTTGATCGTGGATGCGACGATACGCAGGATGCTGATCGACGGCGAGTCTGAAGATAACATCCGCGAACACGCGCGCCGGCAGGGTATGCTGCAACTGCGTGAAGATGGTCTGTTGAAGGTGTTTGCCGGGATTACGACGGTGGAAGAGTTGCTCCGGGTAGCCTGAGGGCAAGCCCGGGATGCTCTGGTTATCCACTTAACTCAGCACGGCCGCATCTTTGCAATTAGACCGTCTGATAACAGCACGTGCCTGCCCCCGAGCCGTCATTCCGGTTTCCCCGCAGGGGAAGACCGGAATCTCCCAGATTCAGGCACGTGCCAGAAAAGATGAGATTCCGGCACGGCGCTTCGCCTGGCCGGAATGACAGATTCGGTATCTAAGCCGGGCCCGGTTTGCTGAGTTACCTGGATACCCGGACCGGGATGCGGATGAAACACACGATGCTGATAAGGAATGGATAGTTTCGACAGGATTGCTACTCACAGAAAACGATACGGGTTTTATGCAACCAACGCACGATGATAAAGCGCGGCAGGAGAAAGATTTTGCTGCGGTTCAGCTCGAAGAATTTAAAAAGCTGTTTGAGACCAGCCTGAAGCTGGTGCAGCAGGCGCGGCGTCCGGAGGATGTCTTTGATAAACTGCTGGCCGAGTACGAGCGCCGTTTCATCGAGATTCCTCAAGCCCGCCTGACGAATGATGTGGAGCTGGACGTAGAGAGCCGGGCCAAAATTCAGGCACTCATGCTCTTTGCCCGCTTCGCGGAATCTCTGAAAGAGAACGCGGATGTCCAGCTTCAGCTCAAGCAGCGCAGCGAAAAGCTCGACCGGCTGATGCAGCGTCTGCGCAAAACCAACCGCGAGCTGCGCAGGCTGAATGCGCACTATCTCGATATGATGGGTTTTGTCTCTCATGAGCTGCGCAGTCCATTGATTTCGATTCTCGGCTTTGCCGAGCTGCTCGACGAGGGCTACCTCGGAGAACTGAACATGGAGCAGCAGAACAGCGTGCAGATCATCATGCGCGTGACCAGTAACCTGATCGACATGATCAAAAACTATCTCGATCTGGCAAAGATAGAAAACGGCGAGCTGGCGGTCAACTGGATGCCGGTCGATCTGCACACCGATGTGATCAAGCCGACGATCACCCAGCTCGAGAGCCAGCTCTTCACCCGGGGCATGCAGATAGAAACACGCAACGAGCGCATCCCGGAAAATATCATCGTCGAAGGTGACCCCGATCTGCTCAAAGTCGTGTTTATGAACATTTTCAGCAACGCCATCAAATATGGCAGGCCGGACACGACCATCTACTATCACGTGCTGGATGTGCTGGATCGGTTCTATTTCAGCATCACCAATGAGGGCGAAGGGGTGTCGCCTGAGCATATCGAAAAGATATTCAATAAATTCACTCAGGGAGAATATCACGACCCGGACGCACCGAGGGGAACGGGCCTGGGCCTGTACAACACACGTTGCATCGTCGAAGCACACGGCGGCACGATCTGGGCGGAATCTGAGCAGGGGAGCTGGTTTAAAATTTGTTTTACCCTGCCAAAAAAACAGGAGCGCAGAACAGGGCAAGTGAAGATCAAATCTGCGCTGCCATCAGCAGCGGATTGAAACGGCGACAGCCGGAAACGCCATTATACGCAGGTAACCGAACACGATACGAACACGGAGACGATTCATGGCCAAGGAAAAACTCCTGCTGATCGACAGTGATATGCAGACACTGGATGAGTTGGACAAGCTGTTTTCCCGCAAGGGCTACGAGGTGATGCAGGCACGCAGCGAGGCCGACGCTGTTGTCGCCCTTGAGCTGAACAGACCCGAGCTGATTATCATGGACGTCCAGCTCGACGATGTCGATGGCTATACTCTGTTAGAAAATATCAAGAAAAATCCCGACTGGCGACTCGTTCCGGTCATTATTTTATCTTCGAAAAAGAAGTACGAGGACAAACTGCGCGGCCTGCGGTTGGGCGTGATGGACTATCTCACCAAGCCCTATGACAGCGAGGAGCTGGTCGCGCGCGTGCGCAATATTCTCGACCTGTACATGATGAAAGTGCAGAAAAAAGATGAGACCGGCCCGGCAAGCAGCCAGGAGCGTCTGCTCAGCTTTATGAAACAGCGCGGGATAAGGACTCTTGTGCCGCGGGTGAAAAAACAGGCCAAACTCGGCTATGAATATCCCGAAGCGGCCAAAATTCTCAACCCCGAGGAGCCGGGTGGCGAGATATTTTTTCTCGAAAGCATCGCCCGCGCCCGCCTGCTGGAGCGGGTTTTCTATGATGCTATCCACATCTGTCCGGAGTGCGGCCATCACGATCTCAATTTCCGCGAAGTGTGCCCGCAGTGCAGCTATGCCGATATCGCTGCTCTGCGCATGATTACGCACCGGACCTGCGGCTATCGCGGCCTGGAAAACAAATTCGAGACCGAAAACGGCAAGCGCTGCCCACGCTGTCTGGAAACGCTGGCCCGCGAAGGCGTGGATTTTGAAACCAGTACCTCATCGCTGCATCTCTGCGCCGGCTGCGATACCCGGTTTACCGAGCCGGTCGTCAACTGCCGCTGCATGAACTGTGACCAGCAGTGGGATGTCTCGGAGGTACTGGTGCGGAAAATCTATGCCTACAAGCTGATCGCAGATACACGCGAGGAGTTCCTGCCCGGCCCGCCGAAAAAGGCCATGCCCGGCGCTTGTGAAGACATCGAAAAGAAGGTCAAAGAGCTGAAAGTGCATTTTGTCGGTATGGATGGTTTTGCCCGCCAGCTCGGCCGGGAGATCGACCGGGCGAAAAAGGAAAACTCCGGTGTTTCACTGCTCAGCGTGCGTTTCGGCAATATCGAATGTTCGGACCAAAAGAAATTCGAGCAGTTCAGCAACCACGTGCTCGATGGTTTCAAAACCCTGCTGCGCGAATATGATGTCATCACCCTGAAGGGCACGTTCGAATGGTTGATCATGCTGCCGGAAACGCCTTTTCGCATGGCGAAGATTTTTGCCGGCAGGTTGCGGGACCGCTTTGTCCGGCTCGATGATATGGTCGAAGTTGAGATCAATATGGCCAGCTTCCCGGAAGATGGCAGCCAGGCCCGCGAGCTGCTCGAAGTGCTGGAGCTGGGTATCGTCTCTTTCCAGTCGCTGGAGTAGGCAGCATCGCCGGCGATCTCGGGAATGGGGCGCGCCCTGTGCCGCCATCCTTGCGAAAGAGCCTTCCACCGCGTATATTCCCCCTTTATCACAGTGTGCCGGGCCGGAAAAGCATCCCGGCCTCATTTCATTCCGCGCCGCTGGCCGGCTTGCAGAGACCCGCGTCTGCCCTGAGGTGGGGCGGTTTGCCGTATCAGAGGTTTTTTCAGTATGAAGAGGATCGTGTGACAGAAGAAGTACCATTTTATCAGGACGGGTTATATTTTTCCTGCCAGCAGGGCTGTGCTGCGTGCTGTAAGATTCCCGGCAGGGTGGAGATCGATGAACAGGATATCGGGCGCATGGCCGAGGCTCTGGGCATGACGCACAACCGTTTTGCTGCGACCTATGTGCGGAAAGTGTCAGGCCAGTTGCTGCTGCGCGAGCGGGATGATGCGGCATGCGTGATGCTCGGTGAGGATGACCGCTGCATGGTGCACGCTGTCCGGCCGCTGCAGTGCCGCACCTATCCGTTCTGGGACGAGGTGCTGGCCAATGATTTTACCTGGATTCTGGAAAAAGACCTGTGCCCCGGGCTGGACAAAGGACGCTGGTTTTCACGAGAGGAGATCGATGCGCTGCGCCGCGGACAGGCGCAGACAGGTGGATTCAACGAGGGTGCTGAGGGCTGAAACAGTAGGGCAATGGAGAGGAGGGAGAAGTGCGCGAGTTGTGCTGTGTCGTCAATCCGGCCGCAGCCCGCGGTGGTGCCAGGCGCGTCTGGCCACGTGTTCAGGCGTTGCTGCAGGAGCGCGGAGTTTCTTTTTCGGCGCGGTTTACGCAGGCGCCGGGTCATGCGACCGACCTGGTTCGCAGTGCCCTGCGCGAGGGCTGCGAAACCATTCTCGTCGTCGGTGGTGATGGCACGGTGAACGAGGCGGTGAACGGATTTTTCGAGGGCGGGCGGAATATCAGCCCGGATGCAAAGCTGGCTGTGGTGCCCAAAGGCACGGGAACTGATTTCAGCCGCTCCCTTGGCCTGCCGCGCGAGCTGCCGGTGCTGGTGGACACCATCTTGCAGGCGCGGTCGCGGCAGATCGATGTTGGCATGCTGCGCTGCCGGTCTGCTGATGGCGCGCCGGTGGAGCGCTGTTTTATCAATATTGCCGACCTGGGCTATGGCGGGGCTCTGTTGGATCGCGTCAATGGCTTCACCAAGTTCCTCGGCGGATTCCTCGCCTATCTCACCGGTATGCTGTACACCCTGGTTTTTTACGACAACCAACCGATCTCCTTCCGCGTCGATGAGGGCGAGGTGCAGCAGGGCGTTTATAACGCTGTCATCGTGGCCAATGGCCAGTATTTCGGCGGCGGCATGTGGATCGCTCCGGGTGCTCGCCTCGATGACGGCTGCTTTGAGATCGTTCTCGTCGGTGATGTCAGCAAAGCCGAGGTTGTGCGAAACCTGCCGAAAATTTACCGCGGCACCCTCTCTGAACACGACAAAGTGCAGGTGCTTTCCGGCCGCAAACTGGAAGTATGGTCTGATGAGCGTGTTTTGCTCGATGCAGACGGAGAGCTGCCGGGCCAGTTGCCCGCGGTCTTCGAGCTGCTGCCAGCCGCCTTGCAGGTCTGCTCCGTGTGAGAGAACCGCCGCTCCGTCCAGAGTCCCTTTGCCGGCACGCTCTTGCACTTCAGGAGAGAACATCGTATATTACCGGCTTTTGAGAGAGCAGAACCTGTCCAGATGAGGAGATTGCAAATGACCCGGGATGAAGCCTATAGTTTGATGTGCGAGTGGACCGAGAGCGAGAACCTGCGCAAGCACATGCTGGCTGTGGAGGCTGCGATGCGTTTTTATGCTGAAAAATTCGGCGAAGATGCTGAGAAGTGGGCTGTGGTCGGTCTGTTGCATGATATGGATTATGAAAAGCACCCGACGCCGGAAGAGCATCCGTATGTTGCGGTGGAGTATCTCAAAAAACAGGGTGTCAGCGCGGAGATCATCCACGCCATCCTGGCGCATGCGGAGTACACGGGCGTGGAGCCGGAAACGTTGATGGCGAAAACCCTGCGTGCAGTCGATGAACTGTGCGGTTTTATCACGGCTTGTGTCTATGTGCGGCCGTCGCGCAGCGTTCTCGACCTGTCGGTAAAATCAGTCAAGAAAAAGATGAAATCAGCCGGATTTGCCCGCGCAGTGAAACGTGAAGACATTACTGCAGGGGCTGAGCTGCTCGGAATCAGCCTGGAAGAGCATATCGGTAATGTGATCGAGGGCATGCGTGGTTCCGCACAGCAACTGGGCCTTGCCGGTGATCAGTCCGGCTGACCGGCGAAGTATATTCACCACTATGGTGAATGATTTACTACACTATCCGGCCATCCCGCTGCCTGCAGCCTGGCCGGTTGGCCTTTCTGAGCCTGTCCTGCCTCAAAATTCCTCCTGAGCAGTTTTGGTATGTTTCTTGTGTATTCCCGCGGCACATAATCAATCCATTTCCCTGCCAGACGACTTGCCTATCCTCAGGAGGCTGACATGTTACGCGACCCCGTATGTGGCAAAAAAGTGAATCCAAACAAGGCACACATCCAGATCGAGTATAAGAGCGAGACCTACTACCTGTGCTGCCCGTTGTGCCAGTCTGAATTTGAAAAAAATCCAGAAAAATATCATCACAGCCCTGAGTCCCGCAAGAAGAGCAGCCGGCATTAAAACGCCGGCTGTTCGTATTTCTGCTCCGGTATGCTGCTTTTTATTTGAACAGCGCCGGCAGCGATGGTCATGTCATCTACACCGATCCGGAGGATGGCGCGAAAAGAGGGCGAATAAACCTGAAAAGAAGGGCTGGAGATGCCTGGCTATCCATTTAATTCAGCAATGTTGCATTTTTTCAGCCAGTCCGCCAGAGCACAGCACATGCCTGCCCCAGAACGCTCATTCCGGTTTCCCCGCAGGGGGAGACCGGAATCTCCCTGACTCAGGCACGTGCCGGAAAAGATGAGATTCCGGCACTGCGCTGCGCCTGGCCGGAATGACACATGCCGGTGTCCGGGTCAGGCCCGATTTGCTGAGTAAACTGGATACCCGGACTGGAGATGTATTAGCACTTTGAGT
>DRLW01000666.1 GCA_011375275.1 Bacteroidota bacterium | reverse complement strand
GGCGTTTTTCTGCTCAGCAATGCCACTCTGAGCTGGCTGAGTCTGGGTCTGGACTACCGATTTTATGGCTATGGTTTTCTGGCCGCCAACTTCATCGCGCTGGCGTTTGCGTGGTATTTTCTCGACAAGCATGTGCAGGAACTGGAATTCCGCACGTTTGTGCAGCAGCCGCTTGGATGAGGGAAAATATCATCTCGTCACACCGCTCCAGCGTCGCCGCCACCCAACCCGATCAACCGGCACTAACCACGCAAAACAAAATGCCCTGTCTCTGGCAGGCCGGTCGAAAAGAGAAAGCTGGCTGAGTTCGCAGCCAGAACGTTTCTATCCTACAAACCTATTCACTGCTGCAAGCAACATCATTTTTCGAGGCATCCCAGCAGGCTTTGGCACCGCCGTTATAGTCCGGCGCGATGATGTAGCCCTCACCGGTCTCGACATTCCAACCGACCTCAACGGTGGTTTCTGCTGAAAAATCATACATCAACATCCTGCGATCCGCTCCGTCGCGGAACAGCGTAATCTGATCATTTTGAGAATCGCCTTCAGCTAGCATGGTAAAGGCAATGACCGAAGAAGTTTCCGAATTTTCCTGCCATTGCACCAGCAGCATATCATAAGTGGAATCCGGGCGCGTCGGGTCGTAAATCGTCCAGGAACCGGATTTATTATTCGGGCCTGAACGACCGGCATACCAGAGAAAATCATCGAGATTATATTCCTGTCCCTGAAAGGTGATGCGCATCTCCCAGATCGCTTCCCCGTTGGTGCTGTCACGTACTCCGGAAAGATCAGCCTGCAGGCTGACGCCGTTGTACTCCATAGAGAAAGTCCAGTGGTATTTACCATCATCGCCGACAGCCGGCTGCTTGGTCAGCGCTGCGGCAAAAGTCGCCATAGGGATACCGGCCTGTACCAGCATCAGGGTATTGAACTGCAGGACGTTGCGAACCGCTTCGGCAAAATTATCCCGCGCCTGTGTTGCGTCACCGTTCTGTGCCGCTTTACCGGAACTGAAAAAATATGATATATCGATGGCCAGTGCAGTCGATGGCGGCAAATCGGGCTGCCCCTGTTTGTTCGCCGGATCGACGGGATTCTCTGCGCAGGCAAACCAGACGAGCTGGCTGGCAAGCAATGCGATCGCTGCTTTTTTCATCGCTCCTGTTTTCATACTCATGTCTCCTCGTTGTGATGATCGTCATCCCAGCAGGTCTGGGCTGAAAGTAACCGCCTGTAAACAGCAATTCGGATGCCAAAACCAGCAGGCACCACACATACCAACACAACTACTTGTTTATGCAAGAATTAGATCACAAATTTCATTTGTCTTCCATTGCCACAAACCAGGGAATATGCAAGAGAATTACCAGCACGTAATCATAATATTGATATTGGTGCCAATTTTGCGTACATTTTGCGCTTGCAACGACCGGGGACGATGTTCGTCGATCGCCTCACATCAGAGCAATTCACGCAAGGATAACCCGGGCTACCGGGACGGGTGCCAGAGCGTACCGCGACATTCATGTCGCGAGGTACGTACATTCCATGATTCTGCATGCGTGAGCGAAGACGGCAAAGACGCGACAGAAATGTCACGGAACGGGGCCAGAGCGTAACGCGACATTCATGTCGCGATGTACGAGACATTCCATGATTCTGCACGCTTGAACGAAGACGACTGAGACGCGACAGAAATATCACGGGACGGGGCCAGAGCGTACCGCGACATTCATGTCGCGAGGTACATACATTCCATGATTCTGCATGCTTGAGCGAAGACGGCTAAAACGCGACATAAATGTCGCGGTACGGGTACGGGGATGGGTGCCACGGATAATAAATCTCGAGACAATCCCCAACCCACACAATCTGAGGAAAAGCCTTTCCGGTTATACATGGGAAACACATGATGAGCAGCAGTGATGCAGGTGAAAGAAGCGAAACGCGGGTTCATCGCCTCGAGGCAGAGGCCTTTATCCGCGCCGCACGGGGGAAGCGTATTTTAGATGTGCGCACCCCGGGTGAGTTTGCCAAAGGCCATTTGCCCGGTGCGAGCAATCTGCCTCTGTTCAGTGATGCGGAACGCGCTGAAATCGGCACGCTGTACAAGCAGGTCGGACGTGAGCAGGCTATTTTGCGCGGATTGGAGATCGTCGGGCCGAAGATGGAGCAGCTTGTCCGTGCTGCGCATATCGATGTTGCGGATCCAGCAGTTTATGTGCACTGCTGGCGTGGCGGCATGCGCAGCGAAAGCCTGGCCTGGCTGCTCGGGCTCAGTGGTGCCCGCGCCCATGTCCTCATCGGCGGTTACAAGGCTTTCCGCAATTTTGCCCTGAAGAAGTTTGCCCAACCGTTGCGGCTCATCATCCTCGGCGGCCGCACCGGAAGCGGCAAAACCGGCATTCTGCACGCTCTGCAACGCCTCGGCGAACAAATCATCGACCTCGAAGAATTGGCTCTGCACAAGGGTTCTGTCTTCGGCGGGCTGCACAGCGGCCAGCCGATAACCCAGCAGACTTTTGAAAATGCTCTGGCCGTGGCGCTGGAGGAACTTGACCCCAGCCGGCCTGTCTGGGTGGAGGACGAGAGCCAACGCATCGGCCGCGTGCGCATTCCGGATGATTTCTGGCGCCAGATGGCACATGCACCTGCGGTCGTCGTCGAAATGCCTGTTGTGCTGCGCAAACAGATCATCTTAGCCGACTATGGCGATATCGACCGCGATCAGCTCAGTGAAGCGGTGCAACGCATCGAGAAGCACCTCGGTGGACTGCGAACCAGGCAGGTGATCGAGGCCATTGCCTGCGGAAACCTGGACAAGGCCTGCGATCTTCTCATCCCCTACTATGACAAGCGCTACGACTATGCCTTACAGCGCCGGCACGAAGAGGACATCCTGTCTGTCCGCTGCGAAACCTGTGTCGCAGAAGACAATGCGGCCAAAATCCTGCAGGCAGCAGAGGCGCTACTCAACGGCATGACCACCCCGCCACTATCCTGAACCACTCGCTGCCCCCATCTCCTCGGGTCTCCGGCCTGCTCATGCTCGATTCCAGCATCCTGCTGTGATGAGCGGATCAACAGAAAAAACTCAGCAACCGTTTACCCCATTTCAGCCCCGAACGAAACCGTTTTTACAGCGAATCTGACTGTTTACCATCAAAACAGTGTGAGCCCGTCTTCCTCTTCAGGCAAGTCTTCCTGATCCTGGGGCTGGGGCTCAGGAAACGCCGGTTCTTCGGACTGTTCCGGCCTCTGTTGTTCAGCACCATCCGGCACGACAGTGACCGGCAGTTCTCCGGCTGAATGTTCCGCTTCAGCGTCGGAAATGGTGGTATCCAGGCCGGTTTCCTGCTCAGGAGCAGTCGTCGTTTCCTCATCGGCAAAAGCACTCTGAGTAATCGAGATGCTGATCTGCGCCAAAGCCTGTTTCATACTCTGAAACAAGCTCGACAGTTTCTCAGCCGAGGTGTGGATATCCTTCGTCCGCTGCATCTGTTCGCTGGTTTGCTGGCTGATGGCGTTGATATTTCGGCTGATTTCATCACTGGTCTGTGCCTGCTCCTCGCTTGCAGTCGCCACCTGGGTAATGATATCGATCACGGCATCGGTGTTTTCGATAATTTCGTGCAATGAATCGCCGGCCGTATCGACCAGATCCTTGCCGTGTTCGACCTCGCGGGTCGCTGTTTCCATCGTCCGCACCGCATCTTCGGTCTCCTGCTGAATCTGGTTGATGGTATCGGCAATCTCCTTGGTCGCCTTGGTCGTGCGTTCAGCCAGTTTGCGGACTTCATCAGCGACCACGGCAAATCCCCTGCCCTGCTCGCCGGCCCGTGCTGCTTCGATGGCTGCGTTCAGAGCCAGCAAATTGGTCTGATCAGCAATAGCGTCGATCACCTGCACGATTTCACCGATCTGATCGCTGCGCCGGCCCAGTTCCTGTACTGTTGTCGCCGATTTGCGCACGACTTCGTTGATGCTGTTCATCGCCTGGATGGTTTTGTTGATGACTTTGCCGCCCTCATGTGCTTTCTCACCGGATTTTCGCGCACTGGTTGCTGCCAGAGAAGTGTGTTTGGTATTTTCTGCAATCGTACTGGACATCTCTTCCATGGCACCGGCAATCTCGAGGGTTTGTGCACTCTGGGCGTCGGTAGATTGGGCCAACTGATCGATACTCGCGTTGATCTGAGTACTCACGTTACTCGATTCATTGAGAGTGTACGACAGGCTTTCGAGCATTTTCTCGACTTTTGCAGCCGTACTGTTGAACACATTGTACAGCCTACCGAGTTCATCATCGCGCTCAGGTTCGATGCGTACCGAGAAATCGCCGTCCGCAATCTTGTCCATCGCCTCGATTAACCGGTTCGTGGTGCGGTGCAGATATTCATTTTCATCTCCAAAGTCCTGATTTCTGCGTGCATCCTCCGCTGACTGCTCAGCTTCGTCAGTTTTTTTCTTCAGCTCCTCCGTCACCGATCGGATGTGTGCGATCATCTTATTCAGAGATTCACCGAGATG
>DRLW01000665.1 GCA_011375275.1 Bacteroidota bacterium | reverse complement strand
TGCGGTCTGGAAGCCTGCCCTTGGCATGGCTTCGGTCATCATCCTCAGCTTTGTCGTCTGGGAAGTGTTTCAGGAACAGACGGCCATGTTGACTGTTGCAGATATCCCATCCGCCAGGCAGATGAAGAGACAACCCCGGCTGTCAGGGCCGGAAGCGGAAGACGAGGAAAAACATGCAGCACAAGCGCAGCCGGATGCATCAATCCGCGTAAAAAAGAAGGCCCTGCCGAGCCTGTCTTCCGGGGCAGCCGCAAAGCAAAGCATGGCCGAAGCTGCCCAGAAATCGGTGAAAAACCGCGCAGGCTCTGCGCAGGTGAGAGCAGGTGGGGGCGTTGCACCGGCACCATCTCTACCACGTGCGGAACGTATGCAGACCAGACTGTCGGAGAGCGCCTTGCTGTCTGATGCTGCCACGAGCCACGGATTTGCGGCCGGCAGCCCGCGCAGGCCCAAACCCTTAGCTCTTGACGAAGCACCGCTGGCAGAGACAGAGTTGAAAAAACGTCGCAGTATCAGCGGCATGTTGTCATCTCTGCAGCAGAAAAGCGATAGTGAAAATCATTCCTACGCCGAAACCATGCGTAAACACAATGGGTTGCTGAACGTGGATGCGCAGATTGCTCTGTGGCAGGATTATCTCAAAACGACGCCGGACACCAGCGCCTTTTATCCCCATGCAGTGCTGCATCTGGCCCGCCTATACCTGTCTGCTGCGCAAAAAAAGGACACTCCCGCAGCCCGCCTGCGCGCACGTTCCTGGCTGGAAGACCACGATGAAACCCTCAAGCCTCTGATGGGCACGCGCGATTTCGAGCAAACGCTGCACTCGTTGCAGACCACACCTGTAGATTCGAGCACATCAAATGATTGAATGACAGGGCCTGCCATCTCCGCCGCCGGAATAGGGCCGGAGATATCCCACAAAATCCGAAGAAATATTTTCTTTTTCCCTCAGAAATAGTATATTTCACACTTTGCTGCTCATCCGGGCTGGTATCGGTAGGGCGCTTTTGCAGCAGATGCCTGCTATTCGGCGCTGCTCATCAGAGTGTGACCTGAGCCCGACCTCCGGCTTGCTGGCGTGAGCCGGGCGGCAGTCAAACCATACCATAACCGCGTTTCTCGTGACAGTGTGCTTGTACTGAGAAAGCGGGATATCACTTATCAAAACTATCGACCCTGCGATTCACGCAGTTTTCAGGTCTGAATGAAACCATGAAAAAAAACGATCTCGTCACGTTCCAGTCCGGCTTTGAAAAAGCGCGTGCTGTTCAGGCCATGTTCGACGGCATCGCTCAGCGATATGATTTGATGAACCGCGTGATGACCGGTGGGCAGGATGTCCGCTGGCGGCGGATCGCCATCGAACATGCGCAGTTGCCTGCAGGCGGCAAACTGCTGGACATCGCCTGCGGCACGGGTGATCTGGCTTTTGAGGCCCTCAAACGCTCGCCCGGCCTGGTTGTCGGAGGTGATTTCAGCTACGAGATGATCAAGCTCGGCGCGGCAAAAGCCAATGGCCACGACAACATCATTTTCCTCAGCGCCGATGGCCTCAATCTGCCCTTCCGCGATGGCGGTTTCGATGCAGTCACTACCGGCTTCAGCATGCGCAATGTCGCTGATATCGACCAGTTCCTGCGCGAGATGGTACGCGTCGTTGCGCCTGGCGGGCGGGTGGTCATCCTCGAACTGACACCGTTGAAAACTCCGGTGATCAGCTCGCTGTTTCGATTTTATTTCCATCGTATTGTCCCGCTTGCCGGCTGGCTGCTGACCGGAGACCGGAAGGCGTACACCTATCTGCCGCAATCCGTGGATGTGTTCATCACAGCGCAGGAGCTGAAAGAGAAAATGCAGCGTACCGGACTGATCGATGTCGGGTACCGCACGTTCAGTTTCGGCACCGTGGCCCTGCACTGGGGGACTGTGGCGTAAAGGAGAGAGGTGCTGGCTTGTTGCGCGCGAGGGCGTGCGTGCCCGGGGTGATGGCTGAGATGCGACATAAATGTCGCGCGGTATGGTCGCCTATATATTAAACCAGGGACAAGACCCGACCCGTAGGGGCGACCGGCAGGTCGCCCCAACACCCGTGCGTCTTTATAAATAAACCCGGGCCAGAACCCCAATCCATCGGTTCCATCATGGCCGGATTTAAATCCGCGATCACCAAACGGGTTATGGGATTATCAACATCGTCGTAGGGATTCAAAATGGCAGGGGTTCAAAATTTTGAACCCCTACGGACGACGACAAACCAAATATCAAAAAAATATCCCCAAATCCATTGGCCCATTACACGTGGATTTAAAATCGGCGTTACCAAATGGTTTCGTCAAAACGCCGATATTTACACCGTTTGGCAACGCAATTATTGTTGATGATAACAGGCACGTAACCCGTAGGGGCGACCCGCTGGTCGCCCCTACGCGGGGAATTCTATCGTCAACAATCTAAAAATCCGACCGGATTTGCAAAACGATGATTCATCAACCCACACAATCTGAAAAAGAGCCTGCGAAAAAATGAACTCTCAGGTTTGGAATCTTTTCACGGGAATACAAAGCAGATGTTGAAAAAAATCGATCATATCGGTATAGCCGTGCGCGACCTCGATGCGGCGGTGCAGAAATACAGTGCACTGTTCCGGAAGCCGGCTGATCATCTCGAAGAAATTGCGGCACAAAAGGTGAGCGTCGCGATGTTCAGGGCCGGGGAATCCTCGGTGGAGTTGCTGCAGGGAACGGCGGATGACTCGCCCATCAGCCGTTTTGTCGAAAAAAACGGGGAGGGTATCCACCATATCTGCTATGCAGTCGCTGATCTCAACGCAGCTCTCGCAGCAGCCGAGGAGGCGGGTATGAGCCCGATTCCGCAGGAGAATGACCGTGGCGCCGGTGGCTATCGTATCGCATTTCTGCACCCGAAGACGACTGGCGGTGTGCTGATCGAACTCGTGGAAAAATGAAGGCAAATAACAGCAATCTGGAAGAAAAACTCGCTCATATTCCGCGCAGGCCGGGGGTCTATCTCTTCAAGGACCGCAGCGGGGCGATACTCTACATTGGCAAGGCCAAGGTTCTGCGCAACCGCGTGCGCTCCTATTTTCAGGACGGCCGCACTGAGGGCATCAAGCTCGCGCGTCTGGTTTCTAAAATCCATGATCTCGAAGTCATCGTCACAGACTCGGAAATGGAAGCGCTGATCCTGGAGATGAATCTGGTCAAGGAACACAAGCCGCGCTATAACATCAGTCTGAAAGACGACAAGAGTTTTCCCTACATCCGCGTTACCAACGAACGTTTTCCCCGAATTTTTCCAACCCGTAAGCTCGTCCGCGATGGCTCGCGCTATTTCGGCCCGTACACCGATGTCGGAATGATGCGCGGCCTGCTCAAGGCCATCAAGCGGATTTTTCCCATCCGCAGTTGCAATTATGATCTTACCCGGGAAACTGTTGAGCGGAAAAAGATAAAGCTCTGTCTCGATTACCACATTCAAAAATGTGACGGCCCCTGCCAGGGACTGGTGTCAGCCGAGGACTATGGCGCCATGATCGAACAGGTGGTGAAATTTATCAACGGCCGCGACAAGGCCGTGGTTGGAGAGCTGACTGAACGCATGCACGAGCTGGCAGGGCAGAAGCGCTTTGAGGAAGCCGCGCGCATGCGGGACCGTATTCGTTTTATCGAGAATTTTCATTATAAGCAGAAGATCACCACCGGAGACCTGGGGGATCGCGATGTGCTGGCCGTTGCCATGGAAGATGAAGATGCCTGCGGTCTGGTGTTCAAAATCCGTGACGGCAAGATCATCGGACGCCAGCATTTTTACATGACCGGTGTCATCGATGAATCCTATCCCGCTGTCGTCGCGTCGTTTCTCAAACAGTACTATCTCAAAGCAGAGTATATCCCCACGGAACTTTACCTGCCGGTTGAGATTCCGGAGATGGAGGAGATCGCTCTGTGGTTGGGTGAAAAAGCCGGGGCAACGGTGCACCTTATCGTTCCGCAAAAGGGTGAAAAGGCACGCCTCGTGGCGATGTGCAATAAAAACGCACGCCTGCTCTTGGAAGAGCTGCAACTGCAAAAACAAAAATCCCGGCAGAAAATCCCCCATGCTGTCGTGGCCCTGCAGCGCGATCTGCGCCTGAAAAAAGCCCCCCGGCGCATCGAGGCGTTTGATATCTCCAATATTCAGGGCAGTGACCCGGTTGCGTCCATGGTTTGTTTTGTCGATGGCGTCGCCCGCAAGGCAGACTATCGAAAATTCAAAATCCGCGGCAAGGCCAGTCCGGATGATTT
>DRLW01000664.1 GCA_011375275.1 Bacteroidota bacterium | reverse complement strand
TAAGGTGTGGAGGAAAATATGAAACGCATCATCAGCGCGGTCGTGCTGCTCTTTTTAGCCACCATTGTACAGGCACAGACCGGCGTCATACGCGGAACAGTGCGGTCTCTGTCTGAAAACGCTCCGCTGGTCGGCGCAAACGTCTGGATCATCCGCACACAGCTTGGGACAGCTACTGATACAGAAGGGCGCTTCCTGCTCTCCGGCATACCGCCCGGGGAGTATCAGCTCGTGGCCAGCTACATCGGCTACAGTACGAAAACCACCCGGGCGCGCATTGAAAGCGGTGATACCCTGCAACTGGACATCCGACTCGACCGGGAAATCATCTCCGGTCCGCGGGTGGAAATCATCGCCACGCGGGCGCAGGAGCGCAAAAACGCCGTCCCGCACGCAGAGTTCAGCAAGCAGGCTATCGACGCGCGCTATACTGTGCAGGACATGCCGCAACTGCTCTCCGAGCTGCCATCGACCACGTGGTACTCGGAAGGCGGCAACGGCCTCGGCTATAACTACCTCAGCATCCGCGGTTTTGGCCAGCGCCGCATCTCGGTGATGATCAACGGTGTGCCGCAAAATGATCCTGAAGATCACAACGTTTACTGGATCGATTTCCCGGATTTCACCGCGAACGTGCAGAGCATCCAGGTGCAGCGCGGGGCCGGCAGTGCGTTTTACGGCCCTCCGGCCATCGGCGGCTCGATCAACATTCAGACCTCCTATTTCTCCCCGGAAAGGGAGCTGCGCGCAACCGTTGCCGGCGGCTCATTCGCTACGCGCAAATTTTCTCTCTCTTATAATACCGGTGTGCTCAAGGATAAGTACGTCTTCTACGCCCGCGCTTCACAATTGAAAAGCGACGGCTACCGCGATAACGCCTGGGTCGATTTCCGCAGCTATTTTTTCGGCGCAGCCCGCTATGACGAGAACAGCTCCCTGCGCCTGCACATCTACGGCGGCCCGATCAAAGACGGCCTGGCCTACTACGGCATTCCCAGGGATGCCAATAAGGACGACAGCCTGCGCCGGAGCAATGTGCTCGGCAAAACGGATATCGAAAATTTCAACCAGCCGCATTATGAGCTGCTTTATGAGCGCACGCTCTCCAAAAATCTTCGCTTCAATAGCAGCTTGTTTTACATCCGCGGCTATGGCTTTTTTGATTACGGCGGCAGTTGGGGCACGCCGGAATATTTCCGCCTGACGCCTGAGTACGGTTATTCCGTCGAAAGCATCCCGGCGGATGCCGTCATCCGAGCCTGGGTGGAGAACAATCAGGTCGGCTGGCTGCCGCAGCTTGCGCTCAAGCATGATCGGGGTGAGCTGATCATCGGCGCGGAGATGCGCTACCATCGTTCGCTGCACTGGGGACGGCTGCAGGCCGGCAGCGGCCTGCCCGAAGGCGTCGTCGGTGAACGGCGTTATTATGAGTACAAAGGCGGCAAGGATATTCTCTCGGCCTATGCGCACGAAACCTGGAACCTGCGCCCGAACCTGGTTCTCACGGCGGACGTGCAGTACACCTTCAAGCAGTACCGGCTCTTCGATGAAAAATTCATCGGTACGGACTTCCGCGTGCCGTATCATTTTGTGAATCCGCGCCTGGGGCTGAACTACAATGCGTCGCCGAAGCTGCATTATTACGCCAGTATCTCGCGCACCAGCCGCGAGCCCCGGCTGAAAAATCTCTATGACGCAGCCGAAGCCAGCACCCCGGCTTCCTGGGGAGCAGTTGTGCCGGAATTCGCAACAGGCCCGGATGGGCAGCCGGATTTCAGCAAGCCACTGGTCAGGCCGGAAACGCTGATGGATTATGAGGCCGGTGTGGGCTGGCGTTCTCAGAGAGTGCAGCTCGCGCTCAATCTGTATTACATGGACTTCCGCGATGAGATCATCAAAAAAGGCGGGCTTGACCGCTTCGGGCAGCCGCGTACCGGCAATGCGGAACGCACGCTGCACAAGGGCGTGGAACTCTCGGCGCAACTGCGGTTGACGCCACGCTGGTCGCTCTCCGGCAATGCCATGTTTGCCAGCAACCGGCTGGTGCGCTACACCGTGTACAACAGCTCCGGCGAAGCTCTGCGCCTTGATGGCAACCCCATCGCCGGCTTCCCTGATGTGCTCGGCAACCTGCGCCTCACCTATGCGTGGGGTGGACTGTACCTCTCCCTGGCCGGAAAGTACGTCGGCGGTTATTACACCGATAATTTTAAAAATCAGGATAACTATCTTGATCCGTACACAGTGCTCGATCTTAACTTCAGTGTGGATCTCGCAGGGATCGGATTGAAAGGACTGGCTCTGAAGGGGACTCTCAGCAATCTGCTCGACCGCAGATATCTCATGCACGGGGAGGGGGCGGAGTTTTATCCGGCGGCAACGCGGTCGGGCATCATCAGTGTGGAATTTTCGAAATGAATGAGCCAAAACATGTTGTGATCATCCTCAACAGCCCGCTGCCGGCGCGTGAACGTATGCAACCCTGGCTGCAGCGGGCAGCGATGATCATCGCTGCGGATGGCGGCGCCAACCGGGCAGCAGAGGCCGGCATCGCAGCGGACGTCGTCGTCGGAGACCTCGATTCCCTCAGCGCAGAGGTGAAAAAGAGCTTTGCCCCCGGGCAACTGATCCTGCGTCCGAGCCAGTATGCCACGGATTTTGAAAAGGCTCTGGAGTTTGCCCTGGAGCAAAACGCCCGGCAGGCGACGATTTTCGGCCTGAGCGGCGGCCGCCTCGATCACCAGATCACCAATCTCAATATTTTCGAACGCTTCAGCGAGCGTCTTGAACTCACTGCTGTCGATGCCTTTGGCACCGGCCGCATCATTCGCAGCAGGACGGTACTGCACGTGGCTGCCGGCACACAGATCAGTCTGGCTGCCTTCCGGCGCTGCAGCGGCATCACCACGACCGGCCTGAAGTATCCGCTGCGCGAGGCAACCATGGAATGGAGCATCAACAACGGGCAGAGCAACGAGGCCGTTGCCGGCACCGTGACGATCGACCTCCGCGAGGGCAGCCTGTTTCTCTATGTCGCCGATGCTCTCACTGCAGAGGAAAAGCCGTGATCTCTCTGCATCCTGTTGATCTCGCACTGATCGGCCTCTACCTCGCTGCGACCATCATCGTGGGCTTGCGTCGCAGTGACAGTGAGGGTGGGGCGGCCTATCTTCTCGCCGGCAGAAGGCTGACGCTGCCCGCTTTTGTCGCCTCACTGGTCTCGACCTGGTACGGCGGTATTTTGGGCGTCGGCGAGTTTTCCTATCTGTACGGCCTGTCCAACTGGCTGGTTTTCGGCGTGCCGTATTATCTCTTTGCCGCGCTTTTTGCTTTGTTCCTCGCCGGGCCGGCGCGACGCAGCGGCTATGTTTCCGTGCCCGAGCAGCTCGAAGCCGCCTATGGCCGGCGGGCTGGCCTGCTCGGTGCTCTGTATCTGTTCATCATGACCCTGCCTGCGCCGTATCTGCTCATGGTCGCTGTGCTTCTCACCTTGATCACTCCGTTGCCGTTTTGGCTGGCGGTGCTGCTGAGCGCGGTTTTTTCTTTTGTTTATATTTTCAGGAATGGGCTGAGTGCGGTCGTGCGCACGGATGCACTGCAGTTCGTGCTCATGTTTGCCGGCTTTGCCGTGCTGCTCGGTTTTCTGTTCTGGCAGTACGGCGGCTTTGACCGCCTCAGCGAGGCGCTGCCTGCGCAACACCTGACCTGGCACGGCGGAAATTCCCTGCAGTATATTCTGGTCTGGTATGTCATCGCCATGGCCACGCTGGTGGACGCCAATTTCTATCAACGCTGTTACGCTGCGCGCACGGAAAAAATCGCCCGCAACGGTATCCTGGTCTCGATTCTGTTCTGGATTCTCTTTGATTTCATGACCACAACCGCGGGCCTGTATGCGCGTGCGCTGTTGCCGGAGCTGCAGCAGCCGGCGCGGGCATATCCGGAGCTGGCCATGCTGGTGCTGCCTCCTGTGGCCCTCGGCCTTTTCTTTGTGGCCCTGTTTGCCACCGTCATGTCCACCCTGGACAGCTTTGCCTTCCTCTCCGGCCAGTCTATCGGCCGGGACTTTTTCGCGCGGCTTCGTCCGGGCAGGGTAATGGGTGATGAGCGCCGCCAGACCCGCGCAGGCCTGGCCTTTGCGCTGGCGCTCTCGGTCGTAGTCGTCATGCTCGTCGATCGGGTCATCGACATCTGGTATGCCCTGGGCAGCCTAGTTACACCGGCATTGCTGCTGCCGCTGGCGACAAGCTTCTCCCGACGCTGGCGCATGTCTGCCAGGACCGCTTGGCTTAGCATGTCGCTCTCGGGCCTCAGCGTCCTGCTGTGGATGCTGCTGCGTCACCTCGGCTGGCCTCCGTCCCTGACTGTTGAACCGATTTTCATCGGCCTGCTGGTTTCGCTGCTCATCGTGCTTTCCCACTCCCGGGATGAATCGGCAGGAGGCCGGCGGTGACGTTTCG
>DRLW01000663.1 GCA_011375275.1 Bacteroidota bacterium | reverse complement strand
GCTCGCTGGGTGTGGCGCAAGCAGCGAGGTCAAACCAAAGACCCGGCATACAGGCAAAAAGCAACTGATGATCTACTCCCGAATTTTACGGCTGCCGGGAGAAGGCCGGGAAACAGGCAAGGTCCTGTTTTGGGTGGAGATACCATATTCCCACCTGACTTTTTATCGCAAAGATTCGATTTACACCGCTGAAGTGGACTTCACTTTTGGCTTCAGAAAAGCAGATGCAGAACAGTTCGATTATCTCAAAGATGAATATGCTAAAATCGAAGTAGAGAAATTTGCAGAAACCAGAAACCCGCAAAAACTCCTGATCAGGACGCGTGAGCTCGAGCTGCCCCCGGGGAATTACGTCATGCATATCGCGGCAGAAGATCGCCACTCAGGCGCCTCGGTTATCTCCGAAAGCGTGCTCGATGTGCCGGATTTTTCCTCGACGCTGGCTCTTTCCGATCCGGTTCTGGTTGCGGATTCGCTGCATTCCATCGATGAGAATAACAGAATATCATTGACAACCCGCCAGTTTACGCGTGATTTTTATGCTTTTGTCTATGCCGGCGGTCTGCAGAACGATCTGCCCTTTTTTATCAGCGTCCAGATGGTGGGTACCGGTGATGCTGTTTTATATGCCAAGAAGTATCGCTATCAGGCAGTGGCGCCGCGCGTTTCTATCGTCCTGCCCATTCCCGCTCGCCATCTGTCTGTCGGATATACGCGCATCTTCTTTACTCTCAGTCAGGGAGAAGAAAAAGTCGTGCGTGATATCGTCATCACCTCTTCGATCAATATGGGGACTATCGAATCCCAGGATATCTCATTACTGATCGAGGCCATGCGTTATATCATGAATAAGGATGACTGGGAGGCGTTGCGCAGTTTGCCAGCTGACAGCCAGAAGACAGCCTTTCTCGAGTTCTGGCGCAAGAGAAACCCTGAAAAAGAACCCGACCCGGATCACAACCCCTTGCTGGAAGAGTTTATCAACCGCATCGAAGAATCCAATCTCAGGTTCAGCTATGACTCAAAGGAGGGGTGGCGCACGGACAGGGGGCATATCTACATCGTCTATGGCCCGCCTGATGAAATACAGCGCGGTCGTTCCTATCGCTCAAATGTCTTCTATGAAGTCTGGAATTACTACGAACTCGGCCGGCAGTTTTATTTTCGGGATGATTATAATTCCGGTAATTATCGCCTGGTCACCGGCCGGTTTTTGTAGTCTGAAAAATTTTGTTCCGGGTCAGGGGAGGACTCTTCCTTTATTTGCTCTGGCTTGTGGTTTTTTGCATGACTCCGTCCCGGAGGCTGCGAGGCACCGGAGTCTTTCCGGCATGGAAACACGCTTTCGGGGGGCTGGAGTGGGTGCTCCTTTCGAAGGTGATGCATAGTCAGGCAGCCTGTATCGTTGCGGTGATTTCCACCGACTATTCGTGAACGCAGCGAACATCCGGAGAGAGGCCGCGCCGCGTTGGTGAGGAAAACGGACTTTTCAATCACAATTTAAAAGGAGATGTATGCCGGTAAAGAGCAAAAAGAACACGAATGACGACAGCTCCGGCCTGAACGAACGATTTAACAGACTGCTCGCCCGACGCATGAGCCAGCATTTTCTCATTCTCGTGCTTTTTGCCACGGCGCTGCTCTCATACCATGTTTTTAAATTTTTCCTCATGCCGGTTTTTCTGGCTGCCGTGTTCAGTGGCCTGACCTACCCGTTTTACGAAAAGTTGCTGCACTGGACCAAAAACAATAAAGGGCTGAGCGCTTTCATCTGCATCGTCGGGCTCGTGCTGCTGATGCTTGTTCCCACCTATATCGTTGGTGATCTTGTGCGCCGTGAGGCTGTGGATTTGTACCAGACTCACGAAGAGAGCATCCGCGAGTTCAAAAACCGCCTGGACAACGCCGAGTTGTGGAATGACCTCGCCAACCATCCTTTGCTGCTCCAGTTTAATATCGACCTCAACAAGCTCGACCTGATCTCAGGCCTGCGCACGGCGATCACCGGGGTCGGCAATTTTCTCGTCACCGCGATCAATAAAACCTGGACCGGGACGTTCCAGTTCGTGATGGATTTTATCATCATGCTGTTCACCATGTATTATTTCTACAAAGATGGCGACCGGCTGATCGTTTATGTCAAATATCTCAGCCCTCTGCGGGATGAACACGAAGACCGTCTGATCGCGAAGTTCGTTTCCGTTTCCCGGGCCACGGTGAAGGGCACGCTGCTGATCGGCCTGACTCAGGGAAGTCTTGGAGCACTGCTGTTGGCTGTGTTTGGTTTTAAATCCCCGGTCGTTTTTGGTATGGTCATCTTTATTTTATCGATCATACCCATGGTGGGCGGCTGGCTGGTGCTTTATCCCGCTGGCGTGTACAGCCTGATCGTCGGGGATGTCTGGCAGGGGGTTGCCATTCTGGTCATCACCTCCGTTGTGGTCAGTAATGTCGATAATATCCTGCGCCCCAAGCTCATAGGCCGCGATACCGGCATGCACGATCTGCTGATCTTTTTCGCATCCATCGGCGGGATTTATGTGTATGGCGTCATGGGGTTCATCATCGGGCCGGTTATCACCGTGTTGTTTTTGACCATTCTGGATATCTACAGCGTTGAGTTCAAAGAACAGCTCGATATCGCGCAGGGCGAGACTGTTCCCCCTGTTGAAATTCTGCCCATGGCAGCCCCGGACGATGATGGCGATGCTGATGCACAGCACAGGGCAGAGCCAAAAAGTGAAGACAAGGTGACGCCGAAACAGTCCTGAGCAGCGCGGTGGGTCATGCCCCTGCTGTTTCCCTGCCTGAAAAAATGCCTGCAGAAGCTCTACAACTCCTTGCCAAACGCGATAAGCCAGCGCATCCGTTTTTTGCTCTCCCCGCCAGCGGGCTGGCTGAGATACCAGGGAATGTACAGACGTACGGACATATTTTCAAACAGCGACACGGCCCCGCCGAAAAATGGTGTTTTGATGCGCGGTATGCGTAACCCGAAGCCGGCATTTTTCAGAGTCGTGCCGCTCTCTGCTCCGGTGTGCGTTATTCTGCCTGCGTCATAAAAGAGGAAGGGACGTATGCCCAAAAATGTCATCGTGCTGGCCAATTCGAGGTTGGTACTGAGGTATGAGGACAATGGCGTCATCCTGCCGGCGTAACCGCGCAGGCGGGCACCGCCTTCGGTAAAGCGCCGCGCAGAGGCTGTCCAGTCGCTGCCGGTGATCATGACATCTGAACGGAAGCGCTGCAGGGGGGAGGCATCAGCCGGGTAAAATGCAGCCTGTATCGGCACATCGGAGGGCGAAAGAGCATAGCCGCCGTTGATCGCCGCGCTGGCGATGAATCCGAAGCGCGAATAGTCCAGCTTCTGCCTGAATTGCAGGAGGCCAAAAACGCCTCGTGACGAGCTGCGCGCCATTTCCGCCCACAATGTGGTGCTGGTGTTGATGCCTTCACCGGAGGAGCGGGAAAGAAAATCGAGTCCGGCAAAAACAGAGGAAATGCCGGTTTTCTGCCACTCGGGAATCGTTATTTCCTGGTCTGACTGCAGCACCGGCCTGTCGAGATAGGCCATGTCGAATACACCCACATGGCTGAGACCGAGCCGAAGAGCCGTCGATGTTCCGGAGATGATGCCACCGCTTGAGTGCACCGATATCTCGCCTTTGAACTCGTATCGCCCTTCTTTTTTGCGCGCCAGCAGTGAGAAGCGATTGCGCGCATTCTCGCGGCGCAGAGGGTGGGAATAGGCGAGCAAACCGTCGATCCGGCGCGATCGCACGCCGAGCTGGATATCTGCTCTCAGCCGGTTAAAAAGCGCTCTGTAGCTGCCCCTTGTGCTCAGCCCGATCTTCAGCCCGTCGATGCTGTTGTAGGCAGCGGTGGGTTTCCACAGCACGAGGTAGCGGTCGTTGGGCTGATAATAATATTGCAGCAGCGGCATATCCAGTCTGAATTCGAGGCGCAGGCGATCGTTGTTCAGGCGGTTGTCGTCGAGTATGCTGTCTTCAGGATCGACCACGATCGCCCGTGGTTTTTCATCTGTGACAACTGTCAGCAGGTGTTCCTTTTCTTTGCCGTCCCAGCGCCGGCGGATTTTTTCCCCCGAAGGGAGTGTGAGCTCGACATCGACAGGCATGATGCCGTCGCCCTCACGCTTGAGTTCGATCGTGCTCAGCCATTTGCCGTCTTTGCGCCGGATGGTTTTGACTGCGCCTTTGCTGTAATCGATCCGCGGCGTCCTGTTGAGCCATTGCTCGAAAAACCAGCCCAGATCTTCGCCGAAAACCTCTTCGCTGATGCGGCGCAGTTCGTGCGTGCCGGCATGGCGGAAACGGTTTTCCTGATAAAACCGCCTGAGTATGCGCTGCATATTCTTCCTGCCGACGACATATTCCAGCATTTCGAAAAAAAGGTCTGCTTTCAAATACATATTCGCCAGCGCGCTGACCGGATCGCGATAGGCGTACAGCGGCTGGGCGATGCGCTCATCCATGCCGGAGTTACGGTACAGGCGCGTCATGGTTTTGAACATCGCGTCCAGGGAAGGCAGGGGATAGAAGCGCGCCAACCGTCCCATATCCTGGCGAACTTTCTGTCTGTCATACCCCGCATCTCCGTGCTGCCTCTCGTTGAATCGCTTGCTGAGAAATAAAACCAGCCCGCGGTACAACCAGCCCTCTGTCAGGCCGTTCAGGCCAACAGTAGCGGGAATCCATGTGCTGGCCAGGGAGCTGGTCAGCGACATACCATCAGCCTCATCGAGCATCACCAGACCGGGGTGTTGGTAGGAGCCGTTTTTTGCCTGTACGATGTGCAGCGTGTCAAAGGGCAGGCTGCCGAACCAGTTGCGCAGAAAAACCAGAACCGAATCGATGCTTTTCAGAGCGTTCTTTTCCCACTCCCGGTTGTCCGAGCCGTGGGCATAAAGTACGACAGGAACCAGGGAGTCTTTGGAATAACGGAGCAGGTCTGTGCAGGCTGTCCACGTGAAATTGAGGCTGTTCTCACTCCGATAGTGGATGGTTTTCGCAGGCAGGCCACGTACCGTCGCGGCGATGGAGTTCCTCAACGAATCGCGCCAGGCAGAAAAGGTCGTGTCCGGCAGGGTCGTGTCGGCATCGATCTGCCTCAGGGCCGTATCCGGCCGGAGTGCTTCGCCGGCTGCGATGACAAAAAAATCAGCCGGTACCTGCAGGCGTACATCAAAGCTGCTGAACTCCGTGAAAACATCACTTTGCTGCATCATGAG
>DRLW01000662.1 GCA_011375275.1 Bacteroidota bacterium | reverse complement strand
CATCATGCCGCTGGGTGCCACCATATCCGCCCCGGCCCGCGCGTGCACGACGGCCTGCCGTGCGATCAGCTCCAGCGTCGCGTCATTGTCCACCTCGCCATTCTCCAGCACAGGGCCGCAATGGCCGTGATCGGTGTATTCGCACAGACAGACATCGGTGATCACGTACAGCTCCGGCGCGTGTTTTTTGATCAGCCGGACAGCCTGCGGTATGATGCCCTCCTCGCCCAGGCTTTCCGTACCGCGGGAGTCTTTAAAAGAGGGAATCCCGAATAAAATCACCCCGCGGATGCCGGCGCTGATGATGCTGTCCAGCTCAGCAGGCAGATGGTCCAGCCCGATCTGGAACTGTCCGGGCATGGAGCTGATCTCCTTGCGTGCGGAGCGTTCGTGGGTGATGAACAGCGGAAAAATGAAATCCGCAGGATCGAGTATGGTTTCGCGAACCAGCGCGCGGATGGCCTCATTCGCCCGCAAGCGCCTCGGCCGGATCAGCGGTAACGGTTCTGTTTTCGGTAACATGATGCATCCTCAAAATAGAATCCGCGAGCTGCAGGCTGTTCAGCAGGCAATCGCCGACCGAAGGCCCGCCGCGGAAATTTCCTCCAAAATAGAGCCCGTCCTTTTCCTGCGCAGCGATCTCCTGCAGCAGGCGGGGATGCTGAAGCCCGTAGGATGGGATGGCTTTTTCGATAATGTGAACCCGCTCGGCATCTGGCTCTGTGCTGATGTTCAACAGTTCTTTCAGTTCATCGAAGGCGAGGCGGCCGATGGTCCGTTTCGGCAGCCGGGTCAGCTCGGGCTGCCGCTGGCCACCGATGAACGTGGTCAGCAGGGCCATGCCCTGCGGGCTTCTGCCGGGGAACAGGGATGAGCTGAAAATGCAGCCGAGAATAGAGCGCTCTTCCCTGGCTGGCACCAGAAAACCAAAGCCATCCAGCGGGTGGCCGATTTTTTCCTTCGCGATCTGATGGTGGACGATCGCCAGGGGAGGATAGGTGATTTTATCAAAAGCTGCTGCGGCCTGCGGAGCCAGCTCAGCCGCCAGCCGGGCTGTGACATGAGCCGGGGTGGCCAGCACGAGCCGGTCTGCCCTCAGCACGGTTTCGCCCTGCGGACTTTCCATCGTGATAGCAAAGGCCTTGCCCTTTCTGCTGATTTCACGCACTGCATGGCTGGTGTGCAGTGCAGCCCCAAGGCGGCCGGCGAGAGCGTGTGCGATGGTCTGCATGCCATCGCGAAAAGAGAACAGCCCGCGTTCCTTCCGGGGTTTCTTCTCCCCGCGCGCACGCAGCATGCGCACGATCATGCCGCGAATTACGGAGCCGTGTTCCTCTTCCAGCTCGGCCAGGAGTGGAAACACCGCACGCAGGCTCAGTTTTTCCGGATCAGCCGCATAAACACCGGCGATGAACGGGTTGACGATGTAATCGACAACCTCTGTGCCGAAACGCCTGCGCATGAACGAAGCCAGGCTTTCATCCTGAATATTTTTGGGACAGAGGAACGGCTCGATCAGCACGCGCAGCTTGCTCCGGGCACTGAGAATGCCGGTGGTGAAAACCGCTGGTGGCGAAAGCGGAACAGCTTGCAGCTTTCCTCCCCGCAGAATAAAACGGTTTTTTGCAGTTTCGCTGCCGCTGACCAGTTTGTCTTCGATATCCAGCTCGCGGAAGAGCTGGCGCAGCTCCGGTGATTTCATCTGAAAACTGTTGGCCCCGAGCTCGATCAGAGCATCGTGCCAGTGCAGGGTTTGCACAACACCGCCAACAGTATCGCCGGCTTCGAGCACAGCGATACTTCTGCCTGCCCTGTGCAGGGCATAGCCAGTGGCCAGGCCGCTGACCCCGGCGCCGACCACAGCGATTTCGACATGTTCCGGTTGTTTTTTCATGGCTCAAATCGTCCTCGAAAAGCGCGTGTTGGTGCTTTCGCGCAGGTACCGGTCAAACGGCATCGCCAGGTTGCGGATCAGCAGCCGCCCGGTGTCCGTGACCTCGAGCCCCTCAGGACGAAGGCGCACCAGACCGTCGAACGCCATGGGCTCGAGGTCTGCCAGGGCGTCGCTGAACAGCTCTTTGAAATCGATGCCGTATTTATTGTTGAAAAAATCATAGTCGAGCTCAAAATCGCACATCAGCCGGGTGATGACATCGCGGCGCAGCAGGTCATCGCTATTCAGCTTGTAGCCGCGTTCCGTGGCCGGACGTCCGGCAGCAACAGCGGCAAAATAGGCAGCGTACTCCTTGGTGTTCTGCGCATAGGTGTCAGCGGTCTGGCTGATGCCGCTCATGCCGTGAGCGATGAGATCGCATTCCGCATGCGTGGAATAGCCCTGAAAATTGCGGTACAGGGTTTTGTTGTGCAGCGCGCGTGACATGCTGTCCTCCGGCAGAGCAAAATGGTCCATCCCGATAAAGACGTATCCGGCCGAAGTCAGGGTTTCGATGGCGTATTTGAAGATCGCCAGTTTCTCGTCTGCAGGGGGCAGGGTCTCCTCTTTGAGCACATTCTGGTGCTTTTTCATCCACGGCACGTGCGCATAGTTGAACAAAGCGATGCGGTCGGGCCTGATATCGATCAGTTTGTCGATCGTGCGGGCAAAAGTCTCCCGTGTCTGGAACGGCAGCCCGTAGATGAAATCGAGATTCACGGACTCGAAACCCATGTCGCGGGCCATCTGTACGAAAGTGCGCGTCATGGCTTCCGGTTGAATACGGTTGACGGCTTTCTGGGTCGGCTCGTGAAAATCCTGCACTCCCATGCTGATGCGATTGAAGCCGGTATCCAGCAGGGCCTGATAGTGCTCCCGGCTGACCTGGCGCGGATCAACTTCGACACCCATTTCCGCCCCCGGTGCGATATTGTAGAAATTTTGAATCGCTTCACCGAGGCGGCGGGTCTCTTCCGGTGTCAGATAGGTCGGCGTGCCTCCGCCCCAGTGCACCTGAGTGACAGGCCGGTTGCCGGTATGCCGGGCAAAAAACTGCGTGTCGCGGATGAGGTAGTCGAGGTACTCGCTGATGCGGTCCCGGTTTCGGGTTACGGTCATGGTGCAGCCGCAGAAGTAGCACAGTTTGGCGCAAAAAGGCAGATGGAAGTACAGCGACAGGGGCCGGTTGCTGCCATTGCCCGACTCGAGGGAGGCGAGAAAATCGGCCGGACCGAATTCTCCGGTAAAATGCGGCGCAGTGGGGTAGCTGGTGTAACGCGGGCCGGGGCGGTCGTATTTTCTGATCAGCCCGAGGTCCACATCGAGGCGTGTTCCTGCGGCGTTCATAGGGTAACTCCGGTTTTTTCGCGGTGATAAAGCGGGCTCAGCTCGTGCACGGCATCCACCAGTGCGCGCACGCTGGCGACCGGTGTCTGCGGCAGGATGCCGTGGCCGAGATTGAAGATATGTCGCTGGCTGCTGCCCACATTCTCCAGCACCTGCCCAACCTGCGCCCGGATTTCCCCGGGCGTGGCAAAAAGTGCCAGAGGGTCGAGATTGCCCTGCACAGCTACGCGGTTTTTGATCAGGTCACAGCAGGGTGCCATCTCCGTCTGCCAGTCGATCCCCAGCGCTGCTGCCCCGGCCTGGCTCAGCTCGTCCAGGCTGTGCGCAGCGTTGCGTGCAAAAAGGATGACCGGTGTTCCGGTCGCGCTGATCGCCTCGCTGATTTTTTTCAGATAGGGCAGGGAAAAGGTACGAAACTGCTGCGGCGTCAGTTGCCCGGCCCAACTGTCGAAAATTTGAATAGCCTGCGCACCGGCGGCAATTTTGTTTTTCAGATAAATGATGATCTCCCTTGTCAGGCGATCGAGCAGGGCGTGCATGGCATCCGGGTGCGTGTACAGCGCTGCGCGCGCATGCTGGAAGGTCTTGCTGCCGCTGCCTTCGATCATGTACGCAGCCAGCGTCCAGGGTGCACCGGCGAAACCGATCAGCGGCACTTTACCTTCGAGCTCGGTGCGCGCCAGCCGTACGGCTTCGTAGATCGGGTCGAGTTTGTCTGTGGCCGAAATACTACCGAGGCGATCGATCGCGCGGAAATCCCGGATCGGTGCATCGAAAACCGGCCCGCGGCCTTCCAGGAACTGTACATGCATGCCCATGGCCTCAGGGATGACCAGAATGTCGGAAAAGATGATCGCAGCATCGAAACCGAAAATATCGATCGGTTGCAGCGTCACTTCGACAGCGACTTCGGGCGTGTACACCATGTCGAGAAAAGAATGTTTCGCCCGCACAGCGCGGTACTCTGGCAGATATCTGCCTGCCTGGCGCATCACCCAGATCGGTGTCCGATCAACCGGACGGCCGTTGAGCACATCGAGAAAACGTGTATTCACGGTTTGCTTCCTTTTCGTTTCAGTATGTCTTTTCCGGATCGACAACGCTGACCAGCGCCTCGACCAGGTGGTGGACTGTTGGAATCAGGGCCTCAGCCACGGGGATGATTCCGGCCTCGCGCAGCGCTGCGGTCGTGGTCGAGCCGATGGAGACGCTCGGTGGCAGCAGTGTTTTTTCGACTCCGGCAGTTTCGCTGGCACGGAGAAAGAACTGCACAGCCGAGGGGCTGAAAAAAGTCAGCAAGTCCGGCGCTTCCTGTATCATCATGAGGATGTCCGGCGCAGACAGGGCGGGCACAGGCTGGTACAGCTCCAGCCAGGAAACCGTTACCCCGGCCTGT
>DRLW01000661.1 GCA_011375275.1 Bacteroidota bacterium | reverse complement strand
CTGGGGACACCACATGTTTACCTCGACGCAGAGTGTTTACGCCTCGGTTGTCTTTTCTTTTCTCACCTTTTTTGTCGGCATTCCTTCCGGCATCAAGGTATTCAACTGGCTGGCCACCATGTACAAAGGCCAGATCGTCATGAACACGCCGATGTTATATGCCTTCTCCTTCCTGATTCTGTTCAGCATCGGCGGGTTCACGGGTATCGTGCTCGGCACAATGTCCCTGGATATCCATTTGCACGACACTTACTTCGTCGTCGCACACTTTCATTATACCATGATGGGCGGTACGGTGATGGCCTTTCTCGGCGGCCTGCATCACTGGTGGCCGAAAATCTGGGGCCGTATGTATAATGAGGCCTGGGGCCGCATCACTGCGGTGATCATTTTCATCGGTTTCAATGTCACCTTTATCAGCCAGTTTCTCATCGGTACCCAGGGTATGCCGCGCCGTTATTTTGATTATATCGAGCAGTATCGCTACGGGCATGCGTTCTCGACTGTTGGCTCCTGGATCATTGCTGTCGGTTTTGTCATCATGGCTGTGTATCTCATCCATTCGATTTTCAAAGGCAAACCCTCCGGCAACAACCCATGGGGCTCCCTGACGCTGGAGTGGGAAACCACTTCGCCGCCGGATCCGCATAACTTCCCCGGCGTACCCGAACTCACTCACGGCCCCTATGATTACGACAAGGTCATCCCCAAGAGTGAGTACCAGGATGAGTTGGAGAAAAAATACTCCTGAGGCCCGGGATAACTGAAAAATTTTGTCTGATGACGTTCTTTTGTATGACGTAAAATATCATTAAGCCGAATTTTTGTAAGTTTCTGAAATTTTTCAGGTTATAATCAATTGGTTGTTTTACGCAATTTCCAAATTTATGAATTTTTCAGGCTAAGGAATTGAGACAAATTTATGGCACAAGCAGCTGACCATCCGGCTTATTTACAACACCACTTTACCGACGCTGAGCAACAGCGGGAGTCTTCCAAGCTCGGTATGTGGCTCTTTTTAACGACCGAAATCCTGCTCTTCGGCGGCCTCTTTTGCGCCTATGCCATCTACCGGGCATGGTTTCCGGAAATGTTCCACGAAGTGCACAAAGCACTCAACGTCACAATGGGTGCTGTCAATACCGTTGTGCTGATCACCAGCTCCGTTACTGTGGCACTGGCGATTCGAAGCATCCAGGTGAACAAACGCGGGCAGTCAGTCGCTTATCTCGCTGCTACTATTCTGCTCGCCGGAGTTTTTCTGGTGATCAAATACTTCGAGTACAGCCACAAATTTCATGAAGGAACGCTTCCCGGTAATTTCTACTTCTATCCGGATTTTACCATCGGTAATCCGCATATCTTCTTCGGGATTTATTTCGCTATGACCGGATTGCACGGGTTGCACGTGGTCATCGGTATGATCGTGCTGACGTGGCTTCTGATCCGTACCCGGCGCGGTGATTTCTCCAGTGAATACTACACGCCTGTTGAAATGGGCGGCCTTTACTGGCACCTCGTCGATTTAATCTGGATTTATCTGTTCCCGCTGTTATATCTGATAGGATGAAAACTATGAGTGCACATTCTGACAACCAACCCCATATCACGCCGGTCAGCACATATCTGGGCATCGGTCTGGCGTTGCTCTTTCTGACCTTTGTCACCGTTTGGGTTGCGCAATTCGATCTCGGTGAGTTTAATCTCATCGTCGCTATGCTGGTCGCAACTCTGAAAGGGACCCTTGTCGCGTTGATTTTTATGCACCTGTATTATGACAACAAACTGTACGCGACCATCTTTGTCGTTTCCCTCGGGTTTTTAGCCCTGTTTATCGTCTTTACGCTCTTCGACACCATGCGGCGCGGTGATATCTACCCCGAGACCGGCCGCCAGATCAAAGAACGTTCAGCGATCTATGATAACCTCAAACCCACACAACCGGCAGAGGGAAGCGAGTCGCAACACTGATCCGTCTTTTCTGGCAAAAATTCAGGGTACTTCAGTCTGATGCATCAGACCGGGTACCCTTTTTTTATGCGCCGGCGTAATTCCGTTGCTTTCATCGCTGCGTTGTCCTATTTTGACTGTCCGCAGGCTGGGGCATGCCGGGTACACTGGCACCTTTTCGCTCCCCTGGCGGCCGGTATATTTTTCGCCGGAAAGAGATTTTCAGTTATCCCGCCTGGCCGCACGAAGCACCTTTTTGTGAAAAATGCGGGATTGAGCATCAAGCAATAAATCTGGTAAGGGTTAAAAAAGAGATCGAATGATGAAACTGCGCGTACTCATGTTTACAACTCTGGGGCTGGCTGCTCTTCTCACTGGTTTTTTTGCTCTCACATTATATCGCAGTATGCAACCACCACCTCTCCCCGTTCTCGGTGAAGTCCCTGAATTTCAGTATCTTACAGCAGACAGTACTGCTTTCAGTCTGGATGATTTACGCGGTCGTTATGTTGTCGTGGATTTTATTTACACGAGCTGTCCCACGGCGTGCCCGGTGATGAGCTCAAAGATGAAAAAATTCTATGATCGCTACCGCGGGCAGGATGATGTCCGCTTCGTATCCTTTTCGGTTGATCCGGTAAATGATACGTTCCCGGTTCTGCGGGAGTATGCTGCCCAATGGGGTATCGATGATGATCGCTGGGTTTTCGTACGGACCGATACTGTCAGCATCAGTGAATTTTGTGAAAAAGGCTTTTATCTCAGCGGCGATCTGCCCAACATGCACAGTACCCGATTCGTACTCGTCGATCCTCAGGGGCGGATACGCGGCTATTATGACGCATTCGACGATGACCAAATGAAGAAACTGCAAACAGACCTCGATAACCTGAAAGGCGGATTCTGATGAATGCAACGGATTTGCCTGCTCTCAATGCGCTGTTGAACTTCACCAGTGGAGTGCTGCTCTTCCTGGGGTACCGAAAGGTTAAGTCTGGCGATCATGACGGCCATCGGAAGATCATGCTTGCCGCCCTTACGGTGTCTGCGTTGTTTTTAATATCGTACCTGATCTATCACGCCGAAGTCGGCTCAGTACCCTATCCGCACTACGACTGGACGCGGCCGGTCTATTTTCTCATTCTCATCCCCCATGTCATTCTCGCCGGTGTGATGGTTCCTTTTATTATCGCTGCTGTTTATCTCGCTTTGCGCGGCAGTTTTGACCGGCATAAAAAGATCGTGCGCTGGGTCTGGCCTGTCTGGATGTTCGTTTCAATCAGCGGCGTCATCATCTACCTGATGCTGTACCAGCTTTAGCCTGCAAAATCACCGGCCCGCGCAAAGCTGAAAAAACGGGCTCAGCCTCGCATCGTGTGGAGTGAGATGGCCCCAGCATGCCTGCCGCAAAAGGGGGGGACAGGGGAGTTGCAGTTGCATCAGCTATCGGAGAATGCAAGAGCGGGCGTTCGTAGTGCACGATTCATCGTTCCCGAAAGCCACAACTTTACCCTGGTGCCCCAGCAACAGCCAAGTTTCCGGCCCATCAAAAAGCCAGGCTCTAAGTGAAACAACAAGCCAGTGACCCGACTGTACAGCCACAACGAGCAGCCCTCACGCAAAGCGCGCAAAACCAAACGCAGAAAAACTCTGCGAGCCCTGCGTGCCCTGCGAGAGAAAAAAGGTTGTGCAGTTGCAGCAATGCAAGAATGCACGTACGGAGTGCCCATCTCCCTGGCAGTCCGGGTTTCCAGTTTACTCAGCAAATCGGGGCTG
>DRLW01000660.1 GCA_011375275.1 Bacteroidota bacterium | reverse complement strand
GCGCGGACGGTTTTGCCTGTGCGTAACTCCTCGCGGATACGCTCGAAAATGAGCACGTTGGCATCCACGGCCATGCCCATAGTCAGGATGATACCGGCAACGCCGGGCAGGGTCAGGGTTGCGTGGAATTGTGCCAGAGCAGCCATGATCAGCAACAGGTTGAAGATCAGGGCAAAGTCGGCGATGAAGCCGGACAGGCGATAATAGACGACCATGAAGATGACCACGATACTGATACCGAACAACAGCGATATTTGTCCCTGGCGCACGGAGTCTTTCCCCAGCGATGCGCCGACAGTACGCTCCTCGATCGCCTTGACCGGTGCGGGCAGCGCACCGGCGCGCAGCACGATAGCCAGGTCGTTGGCTTCCTGCATGGTAAAACTGCCTTCGATCACGGCACTGCCATGGGGAATTTTGCCTTTGATGTTTGGCGCCGAGGCCACTTTGTTATCGAGCACGATAGCCAGCCGTTTGCCGACATTGGCGCCGGTAACCCGGGCGAAAATTCGTCCGCCCTCGCGGTTGAGCTTGAAATCAACCTGGGGTTGTCCCTGCGCATAAGTCTGGCTGCCGGAGCTCAGGCTGACATAAGCCTCCTCCAGATATGCGCCGGTCAGTTCCGGCTCTTTTTTGACATAATATAAGGTATAGTACTTTTGGTTGTTGATGATGATCGGGTCAGCAGAAAACAGAAATTGCGAATCCTTTGGGATGACCTTTTCGATTTCCGGCAACTTGAGAATGCGCTGCACTGCTTTGAGGTTTTGTGCCGGCAGCAGGGCATCGTTCTCAACTCCGGCGAGCAGACTGATGAACGGCCTGTCGTTGAGCAGATTTTCATCGGCGAGAACCGTGCTGGTGTCGGCTTCAGATGTGTCGCTCGTGCTGGTGCCGAGCAGCTCATCGATACCGACCGGCTTGTCCTTGCGGGGCTTCAGATTGTCGGTAACCGTTGTGTCCGCCGTGCTCCCCGGCTTTTTGGCAGACAGGCGTTTTTTCAACGCTCTGTCGATGCGTTGAATGACAGCGTTGCGCTCAGCGACATCTTTCACCAGCTTGAAATCGAGCTGGGCCGTGGTGCCGATGATTTTTTTAGCCCGGGAAACATCTTTGATGCCTGCAAGCTCGATGATGATCCTGCGGTTTCCCTGTTTGGTGATCGATGGCTCGGATACACCGAACTGATCGACACGGTTACGCAGAACCTCGAGAGTACGATCGACAGCGTCTTCAGCTTTTTTCTTCAGCTCCTCGATCACCTCGTCGTCTGTTTTGATGCGCGGTGGGAAGTACCGGCTCATGCGTATTCCGCGCGACTGGAAGGCTGCTTTGAGAATGTCGAAAAAGTCCTCGTCAGAGCTTTTGCTGCGCTCGCGTACTTCAGCGATGATCGCCTCGAACTCTTCATCTGTATTCGTGCCGGTCTGCTCCAGCAGCTTCGGGAAGTCCACTTCATAAACGAGATAGGTCCCGCCCAGAAGATCCAGCCCCTGCTTGATGGAACGGAGCTCGTAGTCGGCGATTTTTTCTTCCAGTGCCAGCAACTGCTCACTGATGGAGTGCGCTTGTGCCAGGCTGTCCGGGTCGCTGATCACCTGCTCCAGTCGCGCATCCAGCAGTACGCTGTTGAGCGACTCGTTGATCTCCTTTTCGGACAGGCCGGACAAGCTGGTCAGTTGTGCGATCAAGCTGGCTTCCTGCTTTTTCAGATTCGCCAACTGGTAAGTCGGATAAAGCTGCCACAGGGACCAGATTATCACAACGACGATGATCAGAGTTCTTAAGAGGTTATTTCGACGCATGTCATTTTCCCAACTCTATAGTCTGAAAAATTCATAAGTACGTTAAAAACAGAGCTTAACTGATTTTTATCTCCGGGTATCCAGTTAACCCAGCAAACCGGGCCTGCCCCGGATACCGTCTCTGTCATTCCGGCCAAGCGAAGCGACGTGACGGAATCTCATCTTTTCGGTCACGTGCCACAGAGTCCGGGAGATTTTGGGTTTCCCCTGCAGGGGAAAACGGAATGACGGTTCTGGTGCAGGCACATGCTGTGCTGAATTAAGTGTATAACCAGAATTTTTATCTGTAGATTACACGAAAGCATTGCAAGCTATTTGGCCAGCATTGTTGTACATCAAATGAGGCAAAAGGCCGCACGCCTGAGACAACCGCTTGACGATTATATATTTCGTGAAGCACGTAGCCCGGAAGAGAACTTTTCAGTTTCCCGGCCCCGGAACGCGTGGTGCTGTTCAGAGAAAAACCAGGAAAATGAATAAAATGAAACAGCACGCAATATACGCCTCAGCCCGCTAAAAGTCAAGAATTTACAGGGTGGATCCCGGCGCACGTTCCTGTAGCTGTTTTCACTTTTGCTCGCAGCGGTGGTGAGACTCCTTTGTTTGCAAAGCCAGGCCAGAGACAGCCGAGACGCCGTTTCGCCCACAGCAGGGGAAACAAAAAAGCACGGTGTGTGCCGTGCTTTTGGATAAAATATCAGTACATTCAAACCCGCAGAGGGTTGAACGACCTATCCGTAGATACCGCGCAGCTTGAGGGTGTTGGCCACCCGTTCGATGGCGAGAACATACGCGCCGATACGCATGTTGACACCGTGGCGCTCTGCCCGCCGGGCAACGGAATTAAACGATTCTGTCAGGATGCGTGCCAGACGCTCGTTGACGACTTCCTTTGGCCAGAAGTAGCCCATGCGATCCTGCACCCATTCGAAATAGGAGACCGTAACACCGCCGGCATTGGCGAGAATATCCGGAACAACGATAACGCCATTGGCTTCGAGGATCGGGTCTGCCTTGGCTGTTGTCGGGCCGTTCGCTCCCTCAACGATGATTTTTGCTTTGATCCTGCCGGCGTTATGGCGCGTAATCTGATCCTCCAGAGCACAGGGAGCGAGAATTTCGCACTCCATTTCCAGCAGCTCATCGTTGCTGATGCGTTCGCCACCGTCGAAATCTTTGAGCAGACCGCCGTGCGTCCTCTGGTGTTCCAGAGCTTTTTGGATGTCGATGCCCTTGGGGTTGTAATACCCGCCGGTAACATCGCTGATGGCGATGATCTTGCAGCCGATATCGACAAACTCTTCTGCAGCAACCGCGCCGACATTACCAAACCCCTGGATAACGACGGAGGCGTTTTTCGGATCGATACCTGCTTTTTCCAGCGCCGCTTCGCCGACGATGCGCACGCCGCGACCGGTGGCCTCACGCCTGCCCGCCGAGCCGCCGAGGTAGGTTGGCTTGCCGGTCACAACCGCTGTTTCCGTGTGGCGGATGTGCATGCTGTAGGTATCCATGATCCAGCCCATGATCTGTTCATCCGTGTTGACGTCAGGCGCGGGGATGTCTCGCTCAGGGCCGAAAATGTCGAGCAGGTTGCCGGTGTAGCGCCGGGTGATCTTCTCGAGTTCGATGCGGGTCAGATTACGCGGATCACATTTTACACCACCTTTGGCGCCACCAAACGGGATGTTGACGACCGCGCATTTCCAGGTCATCCAGGCTGCCAGAGCCTTGACCTCAGAAATATTGACTTTGGGATGAAAACGGATGCCTCCCTTGGATGGCCCGCGCACTGAGCTGTGGATAACGCGGTAGCCTTCGAACACCTCGATAGTGCCGTCATCGAGCTGAATCGGGATGGACGTGGTAACTTGGAGTTGTGGTGTTTTCAGATACTCATAGATTCCAGGCTCCAGTTCGAGGATTTCTGCGGCGATGTCGAACCGGGACATCATCGATTCAAAAGGATCATCCTCATGGGGGTTGATCGGAGCTGGTTCCTTGTAGTTCATCTGGTGTCTCCTCGGTGAATTTGTTTTCCCGCGCCACTTACCCCGCTATCCTCGCAGGAAGCGCTATTTAGAGAATGGTGCGGGGTAAACAAAAAGAATCTCCGTACAATTCACCCGTGTCCGGAATACACAAAAGCGAAAAGACGGGGTATAAACTACATAGCCTGCAAACTCGAAAGTCCGCAGGCTGATTTTATTTGCGAGATCCGGCAGGCCTACCCTGCTTGAAACGGCTGAATATAGAGACACTGTTGATCACTTGCAAGCACTAAATGCCTGATTTTTCCTCTCGTCACACCGCTCCAGCGGTGTGACGCCCGCTCCCGCGGCAGTGCACATGCGAAGCGAGACACCACCTGCCCCTCCAGCCTCTGTAGTTTTCCAGATTATGAATATCGGCATTCAGCAGCGTATGATAACAGCGATATTTTACCGGTGCGGATTTTGGGCTGGCATGCCATGAAAAGCATGGCAGGAAATGTCAGCACAGTGGGCGGGTGTGCGATGGGTACGGAAAAACGCTCTTGCCTGCCGGATTCCCCAAAGGCTGAAGGTACTGGAATGCGGAAGCTCTCAAAAACCTGCACGTCGCTCCCGGCTGAGCCTGCGCTGCTCTCTGGCCGGGCCGGCGGGAAGCCAGGCAGTGGATTCCCGACGGCAGCCGAACAGTCACTGACCTTCAGGTTAAATCCCTCGCTCATATTTTTTCTTGAATAGCATCAGGCTGTTGAAGATACCCTCGGCGATGTTTTTCTGAAATTTGTAAGATTTGAGCAGTTTTTCCTCGCGGCGGTTAGAGATGAACGCTGTCTCAACCAGGATGTTCGGCATCGAAGCGCCGATCAGCACATAATAACCGGCTTGTTTTACACCCCGGTTTTTGCTGCCGGTCTTTTTGGTCGTTTCCTGCTGCACCAGAGCCGCGAGTTCCTCGCTTTCCTGCTGGTAGCTGTTTTGCGCCATGGACAGCAGAATGAAATTTTCCGCATTAAATTCCTCATAAGCGGAGCGATCCTGCTCGTAGTTGATAACCGCATTTTCGCGGCGGGCGACTTCCAGCGCTTCCTCTGTTTTCGCCTGTCCGAGAAAATAGGTCGTCAAGCCGTGAACGGCCGGGTTTTTATTGGAGTTGGCGTGGATGCTGATAAAGAGCTTGCCCTGTTCCTGGTTGGCGAGATGCGTCCTCGCCTGCAGGGGAATGAATCTGTCCTCCTCGCGCGTCATCACCACACGCATATCGCTGTTGCGCTCGATCAGCCGCTTCAGATGGCGTGCAATGTCGAGGGTGACATCTTTTTCATAAACGCCGGTCGGGCCGATGGCGCCGGGATCACGCCCTCCGTGCCCCGGATCGATGACGATCGTGTCGATCAACCATTTTTTGCGCTCTTCTTCCAGAGATTTGAGCACGTCGGCAGAAACTTTTTCTTCAGTGGTCAATGAAACCAGGATCAGGTTATTTCTGCTGTCGGTGAAAACCTTGCGTTGTTTCAACTTGCCCGCAAGCCGAAAGGACAGTTGCGCCATCTGGGGCAGGTGAACAGGTACAATTTCGCGGATGAAGCGGCTTTCGTTACTGATGCCGACGGAAAGGGTGTCGATAGTAGCGCCGTAAACATCGACGTAAAACCACCCGCGCGTGATGCGCGAGTTGATGTGCGAGGCATCGACAGGGGCGCTGGTCTTGATTTTGATCAGCGTGCCGTTGGTCTTTTGCTCGATCGAAAGGCTGAGAACCTCAACTTGTTGTTTTTCTGCTTTGAGGGTATCTGCTGGTTCGGCTATCATCTCGGTCTCCGCCGGGGAGGGGGCGGAATCTTCACGGTACGCAAGCTCGCTGTTGCGCACGTCAGCAGCAACGGTGAGGGAGCCCGGATAGAGGCGTGCCAGGTGGTCGATAAAAAAGGGAACCGGCACCAGCAGCCCTGATTCTTTTTCATACCGTACCGGTATGGGCATCTGGATAACCCGCTCGTTGATGAGGATGAATGGGTTCATCGCCGTGACGACGAGCTGGTTCTGCCCGAGGTAGAAAATACCCTTGCGTGTTTTCTGGCTGAAATAGTAGCGGGCATCGAGAATTTCGGCGAGTTCCCGCAGGGGGATATAGGGAAAACGCTCATCACCATCTGCGTAGGAGGCTGAGAGATAGCTGGCCTGCCCGTCGATTCGTGCAACGAGCTGGTGCGTGCGTTCTCCTGCAGACGGGCCCTGGGTGAATGCAAATGTGGTCGCGGAAATGAGAAACAGGAGTGCGGTGTGGAATTGGTTCAATGATGCGCGCATACTCTTAGTGATTATGATTCCTCTTCTTTCAGGTCCTTGCTGGCTCTGCGTAACAGTTCTTTTTCTTCATCAGTCAGGTTTTCGAAGCCGACATCGTTGATTTTGTCCAGAATGGCATCGACGTTTTCACGGAGTTGCAGTTGTTGCTGTCGCCGTTTGGCATGTTGGATGATTTCGCGGGTTTCCCGTCTCTGGGCAAAATAGTCAGAAATGAATGAGAGGCGCCAGTCCAGCTTCAGGTACACTAAACCTACAAGCATTCCACCGAGATGCGCAAAGTGGGCCACGTTGCTGCCAGGCTGCATCAACCCGGAAAACAGCGATATGGCGGCAAAGAGCATAGCGAAATATTTCGCTTTGATACTCACCGGCAGGACAAAGAACAGCAGCAGAGTCAATTCACGATTCGGGAACATCAGAGCGTATGCGAGGATCAGCCCGTAAATGGCTCCTGAAGCGCCGACGACCGGTATCTCCATATTGCCGGAAAAAAGCACGGCATTGACGAAAACCTGTATGAAGCCTGCCCCGACTCCGCAGACGAGATAGTATTTCAGAAAAGCTTTGCTGCCCCACTCCCGCTCGATCTCCGTGCCGAACATCCACAAGACGAACATGTTGATCAGAATATGCAGGATCGAGCCCTGGCCGTGCAAAAACATATAAGTAAATGGCTGCCAGATGGCAAAATCATACAACAGCCTCGCCGGTGTCAACCCGAAAATCCGGATCATGCTCAAACCGATGATGTGCTGCAACAGAAAAATACCGACATTGGTGATGATCAGGTATTTGACGACCGGGGTCATCGAAGAGGACGGGCCGAAACGAACTCTTTGAAAAGTGTTGTTCATGATCTGAAAACCTGTTCGCGGTGGCAGATAGTGGTTATCCCTTATCTTGGTATGTCCCCCGAGTTGCTCGTGAGCGAACGCTTCGCAAAGCTATCGCGGGATACTTCTCACAAAAATTCAGGGTTGAATGATTCGCATGCGTTTTTGCAGGCGTCCTGAAAATCAATTAATCTGAAACGCATACGGTGAAGAGTTTTTCAGATTATGTGAGGGTACAATCAGTGACGCTTTGTTGAGTAAAGTGAAAACTGCGAAGTGCCAGGTCTCTTTTTCCCGGCGTGATTCGTTTACATCATTCCCAGGCGGATACCAAAACGAAAACCAAACCCGGAAAGATTGACCTCGCTCCATACAGGCAGGCCTTCCGCACTTTCGGATCGATTGCGGCTCACCCGTGCCGAATGGTAGAGAACTTCCCCGATCAGCGCGGAGCGCGAGCCGATGATGTAATGAAAACCAACGCTGCTGATCCAGGAAAGCCCTTTATAGAATCGTCGCTCGCTCTTTTGTTCTAAATAATTGTTTTCTTTGTTGAATAAAAATTCATATCCCAGGCCGCCGTGCAGTTGGTAGCCAAAGTACCGGCCCGTGGGGATGACAACATTGACGATGGCATACAGCGGGAGTGAAAATGTCGAGTATTCGAGCTCCTGCTGAACGACTCTTTCGTTGATCCCGGCTGCGTAGCCAGGGGCAGCCACGACCGATAGTTGCTTGTAATTTTTGTAAAACAGGTTGGTCGAGACGCCGAGCTCGACTGTTTCATCAACCTTGAAGGTCATCTCGGTGCCGAGAAGTAAGCCGGGCTGGGCATCTTTGGGAGAAAGGTAGCCGATTTTTATAGCAGAAGGGATAAACTGCGCCTGCAGGGCCACAGGTACGCAGGCCAGAACAAAAGCCCCCAAAATACCGAGCGGAATTTTTTTCAAGATGCTCATGAAATACGTCCTGTTTATGAGTATCAGAAGAATTGTGCAAAGCCTGGAAGAAGAGGGCGGCAAGACTGTCGGGAATGCTCCAAACACTAAAGAATAGCCGGTTAAAAAGCAAGGAAAAAGATGGCCCGGCCGGTATCAGGAGCTCTCCGTGCTCCCGGGATAATACAGAATGAAAAAAGCAGGCCTGGTGCTGCCCAGGCCTGCTGTCAGAAAAGCTTCAGGTTGTTATTTCCAGCTTTTGAAATTCAAATCCACCTCTTCCGGCTCTTCGACCCAGTCAGCCACAAAGACATTGGTGTCCCGGGTCGGAGTACGGCTGATGTTGCGGTTTGAGCAGAAAACCAGCTTTTTGCCGTCAAAAGAAAACATGGGAAAGGCGTCGAAGGTCTGGCTGTGGGTGATTTTTTTCAGCCCGCTGCCGTCGATATTGATCATGTAGATGGCGAACACCGGCCTGCCTTTGCCTACGGATTCATAGTTGGAGCAGAACAGAACTTTTTTGCCGTCCGGGTGAAAAAACGGTGCCCAGTTTGCACCCGGCAAATCCGTAACCTGCCGGACGTTCTTGCCGTCGATATCAGCGACGAAAATATTCAGTGCGCTGGGTTCGACGAGGTTCTGGGACAGCAGCTTTTTGTAATCCTCAGCTTTTTCTCCCTGTGGCCGGCTGGCGCGCCAGACGATCATTTTCGAATCACGGGAGAAAAAGGCGCCGCCGTCATAGCCGAGTTCGTCGGTGAGCTGAATCTCTTCGCCGGTTTCTATCTCATAACGCCATAAGTCCAGGTCCCCGGATTTGGTCGAAGTGTAAATGATATATTTGCCGTCCGGAGAAACCGTTGGCTCAGCGACATACTCGTCGCTGTCGATTAATACCCGTGCATTGGAGCCGTCTGCATCCGCGATGTATATCTTATAAGAAGGGAACAGCGGCCAGACATAACGGCCGGGGGGGAACGTCGGGGCCGGCGGGCACTCTTCATCGTGCTCGTGGGTCGAGGCATAGATGACGCGGCCATCAGGAAGAAAAAAACTGCATGTTGTTCTGCCCTTGCCGGTCGAGACGAGGCGATACTGCTGGCCATCCTCCAGGGGGCTGCCATCCGCATTCATGATGAAAATCTGGTCACACCCCTGCGAGTTGATCTTGTTCCAGTCACTCTGAAAGATGAGCTGCTGGTTGTCAAAACTCCAATAGGCTTCGGCGTTATTGCCCCCAAAGGTGAGCTGTTTGATGTTGCGCAGATGGACTTCGCCGGTATAGCGCAGGGAGTCCGACGCGGCGTCATAACTCTGGTCAGCCCCCCTGGTTGAACAGCCTCCGCTCACAAAAACCAGCGTGATGAACAGCATGGCAGCCGTCACCATGGCCGGAGAGGTCTTTCTTTTCATCCTGCCTCCTTGAAAAAACGATGAAATTATAGTATGAAAGGTTGATTGTATTGGCCAAGAGGAGCCCGGTGCTTCAGGCCTTGTCTTTGAGTTCGATAGCCTGCCCGGGCAGCATGTTCGGGATGCCGTCATCAATGCGGTAGGCGTACTGCCGGTCTGCCGTGATCAGGCCCTCTGTGAGCGGAGTTTCTACTGCAGAACCATCATGGTAACGCAAAGTTCCTGCAGCAATACGTTCGTTGAGTGCCTCGATATCCTGTTGGGTGAGGGGGGTCAGCGGTGCGTGCGAGATGGGGCAGCATAAAATGTCGAGCAAGTCTGAATTGATGGCCATGGGTATGCCTCCGATTGCAACATGCTGTTCGGTTGTCTGTTCGCAGCGCCATGTGCTGCGCTGCACTCGATGAAAGGGATCGGGTATATAAGAAAAAAGACCGCCACAACCGGACGGTCAATTTTTTCAATCTGAATGAAGAACAGTAACGATGCTGATACGAACAGAAGGGATTACACCTGAGCTGCATCCCAATCTGCTTTGCTGACGAATTTGGTGAGGTTTCTTCCGTCGTCGGTTTTGCCTTTGAGAGCATACCGCTGGTTGCCTTCTTTGCCATAGACAACTTTTTCAACTACCTGGGCTTCAACTTTTTTTCTGAGTTTAACGTCATAAAAAGTTGCTTTCATTGTATCCTCCTCGCTGATTTGGATGTGTGAAACGATCAGTGATTATCCTGCACTTTCTCTGAAGAAAGGTGGCCGAAAAAAGCGTGACGAGCCGGTCGATGCCCTATCGTGTTTCTTTATAGGTCACGTGTTTTTTAACGACGGGGTCGTATTTCTTCAATTCGATACGCTCGGGGGTTTTCTGCTTGTTTTTGGTCGTGTAATAAAAGTGAGAGCTTTCCGAGCTCTGCAGCTTGATGTTGACACGATGGCCTTTTTTTGCCATGTTTTGCCTCCTGTTACATCACGGGTGTGATTGGTCATGTTCTGTTCTGCGTTCCGGCCAGGCCGTGAGAATCAGGTTACGTCTTTCAGGGTCAGACCTTGTGATTTCAAATAGGCCAGCAGCCCCTTCTTTTCTACGGTACGCAGTGCCTTAACGCTCAGGCGAATGCGAACCCAGCGATTCAATTCCGGAACGAAAATACGTTTTTTCTGCAGATTCGGCAACCAGCGCTTCTTGGTCTTGTTGTGCGCGTGGGAAACGTTGTAGCCTACTTGCGGCTTTTTACCGCTCAGCTTACAAACTTTGGACATGAAAACCTCCAGTACTCTATCCCGATCTATTCACAAATTCGCGCTTCGCGTAAGGGAAGTCGGGCTAACTGAAAAATTCTGTTCGATGGATTGACGTGGTGAAATATATAAAAGAATAAAGTTTTTCAAAGTTCTGATGACTATCGATACCTGTCCCGGCTGTATCTTTGTTATCCTGCTTGCCATGAGACCGGCGCTATTCTTTCTTAGAGTATAGCAGGTCAGGTGTTCTCGCCGTGACCGGGGGTAAATTCAAAACTCATAATAATAAGATAATCCTGCCTAAACTTGCAATAAAAAAATCTCAGGCAGGGTCTTTTTTTCAGAAACGCCGTATCGCAGTGTTTCAGCGGAGATCCTGGGCTCGCAACTGCCGCGACCAGAGTTGTTTGCCGTTCTTGTCGAAAACTCTGATCTCAAGCTGCCTGTCAGTGCGTGGCCCTGAGATGCTGATCGTGGCAAAATTGCGCTCATGCACGTTTGTCCCCTCGACGCGCAGGGTGTTGCCTTCATTTTGCGAGCGTGTGTTGGGTCCGGCTGTCAGTGGGGACACCGTCAGATCATAGAGCGGGTATGTCCCCCGCCTGCTCAGCTTGCTGAGTTCGGTATGGTGGCGGTCTCCGGTGAGAAAGATCACACCGGGGATATTCTCAGCAGTGATTGTGCGAATCAGCCAATCGCGTTCTTCTGCAAAAGTCGCATGGTTTTCAAAGCGCGCAACCGGGTTGAGAACCTGCCCGCCGATGACGACGAATTTGAAAGGCGCCCTGCTGCCGGCCAGCGCATCGATCAGCCATTGCCGTTGTTCTGCTCCCAGAATCGTGCGTTCACCGGTAGTGCGGTCGTTCGGGCTGCGATAATAGCGATTGTCCAGCAAAAAAAACTGAGCATCAGCCCATTCGAACATGGTCGTCGTGCCGGGACGGCCGTTTATCCCAAAGGTGGGATTACCCCAAAAAGCGGTGAATGCCTCGAGAGTCGTCGCCTTGTTGCGGAAAGAGCGATCGCTGTCGTTGGGCCCGTAATCATGATCGTCCCAGATCGCGTACTGGTGTACACTTGCGAGCAGCGGTTGCAGCTCGCGAACCGCACGCGTGTGGCTATAGCGTTTGAAAATTCCGCTGCGTGAGTACCAGTCAGCCTCGCGCAGATAGACATTATCCCCGAGCCAGAGCATGAATTCGGGTTTTTGCTCAAGGATGGTGTTGAAAATTTCATAGCCTGCACCATAGGGCCGCCCGGGTCGGTCATAGACCGGCTCATTGATATAAGCGCAGCTTCCGAGGGCAAAGGTAAATGCCGGTGGATCGTGCCGCCACTGCCAGAGTTCCTGAGTACGGAATTCCAGCGCATAGTCGAGGGGCACGGTTGCCCCGTCGATGGTCAGGCGATAGCTGTAAATCCTGCCAGGCTCGAGTTGGTCTGCGATCAGCTTGGCTGTAAAGGCGTTGTGTGCAAGAGTGGTTACTTCTGCAGTGGCTGCTTCTTCCTCCTGCGAGCCTTTTTCACGATAGAAAATCTGTACCCGCGCGCTTTCTCGCGTCTGAACCCAAAGGAGCACCTCCCGCATTTCCGAGTAGCCAACCATGGGGCCGGAGCGCAGCTTGTTCTGCTGACCCTGGAGCATGGCACCGGGAAACGACAGGCTGAGAATGAGAAGGCTCAGTATGCTTCGCATGAATTGCCTCGTTTTGACCTCATGGTGCGGTCGATAACCGCCATACTCACACCCCCGCAAAGAGGGTGAACAGCTCGCCGGCTATTTTTGTTCGTTGATTTCCTTCAGAGCGTCATCGACGTATTTGTTTTCGTCACCATCGATGGGCAGGGTGATGAAACGCTGGACGAATTTCCAGGCGCCGGTTTTTTCCGAGCGGGTGGAATACACCAGCTTGACAGCTTTCTGTGCACCAGCCTTTCTGTGCCGGGAAAGCTTGGATTCAAATGATTGTTTCTTGGCCATGCGTGAACTCCTTACACGGTGCTGTTTTGTATTTCAAAAAAGTTTATCCCAATCCAAATCGCATAAAGCCGAACCTGATGGGCAAAGAACAAATTAATATAAAAGAAAAAACACCGAATGCAAGTAACTTGTCCGCTCCTGCACGTGTTTTCCACCCTGAAAACAGCCAAAATGAACCGGATCGAGCAAATTTCGCGAAATATGGACGGCCGATAATGGTGATTGGGTTGCAACTCGCTGTGAAAAAGCTATCTTTAACTTGAATAATCCATAACTTGCGAAAAGATCGCTTCGTCGCTATTTTTATCATCATGCTGCAGGGATGCGCTTCGTTCGACACTATTTTTCTGCGCTCTTCCTCAGATCGTTATGGGTGAAGTGCCTGTACCCGAACGGTCATTCCGGTTTCCCCGCAGGGGAAGACCGGAATCTGGAGTTTGGCCTTTTTCAAGGTATGTTTGACATACTCATTGCCATTACATGTAATTTTTCGTATCTTCCGGTCAAACCTGTAAACCGGAGG